>NZ_BAAALF010000050.1:0-46661 GCF_039528135.1 Kitasatospora nipponensis
CGGCGCCTTCACCACCTCCACCGACGCCCCCGGCGGCGGTGGCACCTTCACCACCGACAACCTCACCAACTCCCTCCAGGGCGCCTACTGGACGGCCCTGTGGGGCAGCGTGAAGCTGTCCGCGCTGACCGCCCTGGTCGGCACGGTCATCGGCCTGCCGCTCGCCCAGGCGGTGGCCACCTCGCGGTTCCGCGTCCTGCGCGAGGCGGTCCTGTCCGGCTCCGGCGTGCTGGCCAACTTCGGCGGCGTGCCGCTGGCCTTCATGTTCGTCGCCACGCTCGGCAACGCCGGTGAGGTCACCAAGCAGTTCCACCTCACCAGCCACGGCTGGAGCCTGTACACCTTCAGCGGCCTGACGGTGGTGTACCTCTACTTCCTCATCCCGCTGATGATCCTCACCGTCACCCCGGCCCTGGAGGGTCTGCGGGTGCAGTGGCGTGAGGCGGCCGCCAACAACGGCGCCACCCTCGTCCAGTACTGGCGGCACGTCGCGCTGCCGATCCTGCTGCCCTCGCTGCTCGGCGGCTACGTGCTGCTGTTCGGCTCCGCGTTCGCCGCGTACGCCACCGCGGCCGCCATGGTGGGCAGTTCGGTCCCGCTGATCAGCATGCAGATCGCCGACGCGCTCTCCGGCAACGTGCTGGTCGGGCAGGGCAACCTCGCCCTCGCCCTGGGTCTGGACATGATCGTGGTCGCCTGCCTGGTCATGGCGATCTACCTCCCCCTGCAGCGCCGGAGTGCCAAGTGGCTGAGCTGAAGCGTCGATCCCCCGTGGCCAACGTCCGGTTCGGACGCGGCGCGATCCTGCTGCTGGGCACGGTCTACTTCGCGGTGCCGCTGGCCGCCTCGGTGTACTTCAGCATCGACAGCCCGCACGGCCTGGACTTCCACGCCTACACCGCGCTGCTCCAGGCGCCGGGCTTCCTGACCAGCCTCCAGCTCAGCATGGAGCTGGCGCTGGTGACCGTGGCGGCGCTGCTGCTCCTGCTGGTGCCGGCGATGATCGCGGTCAAGCTCGGTGCGCCCAGGCTCGCCCCGGTCGTCGAGGTGGTCTGCTCGCTGCCGCTGGTGGTCCCGGTGGTGGCGCTCACCACCGGCATCATCGGCGTGCTGCGCTGGGGACCGGACTACCTGCACGACACGCCGTTCTTCCAGACCATCGTGGCCATCCAGGACCCGGACTTCCCGGTCGTGCTGGTGATCGCCTACGTGCTGATGGCGCTGCCCTTCGCCTACCGGGCGATCGACGGCGGCCTGCGCGGCGTGGACGTCAAGACCCTGGTCGAGGCGGCCCGCAGCTGCGGCGCGAGCTGGCCGCGCGCGGTCCTGTCGGTCGTCGTGCCCAACCTGCGCACCGCGCTGCTGAACGCCTCGGTCATCACCGTCGCGCTGGTCCTCGGCGAATTCACCACCGCCTCGATCCTCGGCTTCGCGCCGTTCTCGGTGTGGATCAACTCCAACGGCAAGAGTGACGGACAGATGTCGGTCGCGGTCTCGATCCTGAGCCTGCTGATCGTCTGGATCGTCCTGCTCCTGATGTCCGCCGTGGGCCGCGAGCGGCACAGCCGCACCGCCGCCAGGTCCTGATCCCCCACCGCTTTTCCTCCAGGAGTTCTCACCGCCATGACCATCTCCCCGATCTCCGCCCCGCCCGCCGGGGTCGCCCCGCGCCCCGGTAGCGCCACCGTCGAGTTCCGCTCGCTGCGCCGCGCGTTCGGCTCGACGGTGGCCCTCGACGGGCTCGACCTGACGGTCCACCCGGGCGAGCTGCTCGCCCTGCTCGGCCCGTCGGGCTGCGGCAAGACCACCGCGCTGCGGATCCTGGCCGGCTTCGAGACGCACGACTCGGGCGACGTGCTGGTGGACGGCGAGGACGTCACCAGGATCCCCGCGCACAAGCGTGACGCGGGCATGGTCTTCCAGTCCTACAGCCTCTTCCCGCACCTGAGCGCGCTGGACAACGTCTCCTTCGGCCTCAAGATGCGCCGGGTCGGCAAGGAGAGCCGCCGCAGGAAGGCCATGGAGCTGCTGGAGCTGGTCGGCCTGCCGCAGCGCGCCGAGCACTACCCGCACCAGATGTCCGGCGGCCAGCAGCAGCGCATCGCGCTGGCCCGCGCGCTGGCCCTGCAGCCGCGGGTGCTGCTGCTCGACGAGCCGCTCTCCGCGCTGGACGCCAAGGTGCGGCTCAACCTGCGCGAGGAGATCCGCCGCCTGCAGCAGGACCTCGGCATCACCACCCTGTTCGTGACCCACGACCAGGAGGAGGCGCTGTCGATGGCCGACCGCGTCGCGGTGCTGCGCGCCGGGCGGCTCGAGCAGTGCGCCACCCCCTCCGAGCTCTACGCGCGCCCGGCCACCGCCTTCGTCGCGGAGTTCGTCGGCACCATGAGCCGGATCCCGGCCACCCGCTCGGGTGACGGCGTCGAGGTGCTCGGCCGCCGGCACGCCGTGGACGGCACCGTGCCGGCCACCGGCGAGATCGAGGTGCTGGTGCGCCCGGAGAACGTCGGCCTGGTGCCGTCCGCGGGCGGCCCGGCGGTGGTCGTGGGCGCCAGCTTCCTGGGCGCCGTGACCCGGCTGACCGTCAAGCTCCCCGACGCCACCCTCGTCAAGGTCGACCTGCCCACCGAGCAGGCCGCCCGACTGCCGATCGGCGGCGGCGCGCAGCTCACCCTCCCGGACCGCCCGGTCCTGGTGGACGTCCGCGCCGGCTCCGGGCAGTGACCGCCCCGATGGTCCCCGGCTCCCTGCTCCCCGCCGCCGTGCTCTTCGACATGGACGGCACCCTGGTCGACACCGAGCACCTGTGGTGGGAGGCGACCGCCGAGGTCGCCGCCGGCTTCGGGCGCACGCTCGACGACGCGGACGTCCCCGAGGTGCTCGGCCACGCGGTCGAGCACACCGCCGCCCACCTGCACCGCACCTCGCCGCGGACACCGGGCGAGGCGGCGCTGGCCGCGCGGCTGAGCGCCGCCTTCACCGCCCGGGTGCGCGAGCAGGTCGTCCCGCGCCCCGGCGCGCTGGACCTGCTCACCGCCCTGCGCGCGGCCGCCGTGCCCACCGCCCTGGTCTCCGCCTCGCCGCGCGCGGTGGTCGACCTGGTGCTGCGCACCCTGGGCACCGAGTGGTTCACCGTGACGGTGGCCGCCGAGGACACCGAGCACACCAAGCCCGAGCCGGACCCGTACCTCGCCGCCGCGGCCCACCTGGGCCTGGACCCGGCGGACTGCGTGGCCGTCGAGGACACCCCCACCGGCGTCGCCTCCGCGCAGGCGGCCGGCTGCGCGGTGCTGGCGGTGCCCTCCTCGGACGCCGCGATCCCCGCCGGCGCGCGGACAACGTTGCTGGCCAGCCTGCTGCAGGCCGACGTACCCCTGCTCGCGGCCCTCGCGGCGCGGAACGCAGAATAGGCGCCATGCCCTACCTTCTGCTCACGTTCGCCATCCTCAGCGAGGTCTGCGCCACCAGCTGTCTCAAGCTGACCGACGGCTTCAGCCGGCTGTGGCCGAGCATGGGGGTCGGGGTCGGTTACGTGCTCTCCTTCCTGCTGCTCGGCCAGGCCCTGAAGCAGATACCGGTCTCGGTCGCGTACGCGGTCTGGTCCGGCGCGGGGACGGCGGCGGTCGCCGCGATCGGCGTGGCCGCCTTCGGCGAGCAGCTGGGCAAACCGCAGCTGGCCGGGATCGCGCTGATCATCGTGGGCGTGGTGCTGCTCAACCTGCGCGCCTCGCACTGACGCCCGGTCACGAGGGGGTGTCCGCTTCGGCGGACACCCCCTTCGTCGTGCCACCATCAGTGCTGGCGCCGGACGCCCGGCACCTGACGCCCGGCACGTGACGCCTGTCGCGCCACCCGCACCGCCGTACCGCTGCTCCGCCGCACCGCACCTGTCGCACCGTCAGCCCCAGGAGAGAAGCATGTCCGTCGCCACCGGAACGGATGGCCGACCGAAATACCTCGTCCTCGCCGCGATGATCTTCGCCGTCGCGATGACCTTCATCGACCAGACCATCGTGTCCATCGCCGTGCCGCAGATCCAGAGCGAGCTCGGCCTGAGCAACACCGGCATCCAGTGGGCGGTGAACGCCTACCTGATCGCGCTGGCCGCCCTCTTCGCCTTCGGCGGCCGGCTCGCGGACACCGTGGGCCACCTGAAGATGGTGGTGCTGGGCGTGGTGATCTTCGCGGGCGCCTCCGCGCTCTGCGGCCTCACCCCCAAGGGCGGCCTGGCCGAGGCCTGGCTGGTCACCTTCCGCGCCCTCCAGGGAGCCGGCGGCGCGATCATGTTCCCGGCGGCACTGGCGATCGTCGTGCAGACCTTCGCCCTGCGCGAGCGCGGCAAGGCGCTGGCGATGTTCTTCGGCATCGCGGGCGGCCTGACCGCGGTCGGCCCGGTCCTGGGCGGCTACCTCACCCAGTGGACCTGGCGGGCCATCTTCTGGGTCAACATCCCGGTGGCGCTGATCGCCCTGGTGCTGATCGCCCTCTCGCGCCCGCGGACCGAGCACCGCCCCGCGCCGATGGACTACCGCGGCCTGGTGCTGATCGCCTCCGGCGTGGGCCTGAGCGTCTTCGGCTTCCAGCAGGCGCCCATCTGGGGCTGGAGCAACCCCGCGATCGGCCTGTGCATCGCGGCGGGCGTGCTGATCCTGGTGGCCTTCTACTTCGTCGAGCAGCGCACCGCCTCCCCGCTGATCCAGGTCTCGATCTTCCGGATCCGGGCCTTCTCGGTGCAGAACCTGGTGCTCGGCATCTCGATGCTGGTCTTCGTGCCGATCTTCTTCTTCGCCAGCGAGTACGCCCAGGTCGCCCTCGGCAAGAGCGCCTCGCAGGCCGGCCTCTACCTGCTCTACTTCTTCCTCGGCTTCGTCGTCGCCGCGCAGATCGGCGGCCGGATGCTGGACCGCGACGGCGCCAAGCGCCCGGTGGTCATCGGCTGCGTGCTGTCCGCGGTCGGCTTCGCCCTGTGGGCCGGCCAGGTGACCAAGCTCGACTTCAACAGCCAGCAGTGGTACGTCGTCATGGCCGGCGCCGGGATGGGCTTCATGCTCGGCACCGCCAGCACCGACGCGGTCAACCGCGCCTCCCGGCTCTCCTACGGCGAGGCCACCGGCATCACCCAGACCGTGCGCAACTACGCGGCCAGCCTGGGCCTGGCGATCCTCGGCACCACCTTCGTCGCCGAACTCAGCCGCCGGGCCACCGACTCGCTGGTCGCCCAGGGGATGCCGCGCCCGCAGGCCGAGGCGCAGGCCAAGGCCATCTCCCAGGCCCACGGCGGCAGCGGGGGCGTCAGCGCGATCCCGCAGTTCATCCGCCTCGACTTCGCCTACGCCACGCGCACCGTGCTGTACGCGATGGCCGCCGTGATGGCGGTGGCGGCCGTGGTGGCCTTCGTCGGCCTCCAGGCCGGGCGCCAGGAGGCCCCCGAGGAGGAGACCGCCGACGCCGAGGCCGGCCAGCCCTCCGACGCCGCCTGACCGACCTCCCACAGTGCCGTCCCGGCGGATCCCTCCGCCCGCCGGGGCGGCACTGTGCTGCCTGCTCAAGAAGGAGGGCCTCACCATCTCGGCCTACCAGGAGAAGGGCGCAGACGGCACCGTCGACGCGGAGGTCCGCGCCAACCACCCCAGCGACTACAACCTCGCCGCCAACTCTGCCGGCGACGGCGACGAGATGACCCTCAGCGCCACCAGCCCCTGCCTCCAGCCGCCCGGCAGCCCCACCGCTGCGCCCTGAGCTCAGCCGTCGAGCAGGCCGCTCGCCACCCCGATCCGGCGGATCCGCTCCACCGGGTACGGGGTGCGGCGGCTCTCCTTCTGCAGGGCGCGGTAGAAGTCGGCCATCACGTCGGCGATCGGGGTGTAGCGCGCGATGATCTCGGTGGCGGCGGGCGGCAGCGGGTGGGTGTGGGCGGCCCTGGCCAGCCAGTGGGTGAAGTGGGTGACCGTGTAGCAGCGGTCGTAGGTCGCATGCGTGCGGTGGAAGGCCGACTCGGCGGGCGTCAGCGCGAAGCGGTTCGATATCGCCAGGCCGAAGTCGGTGAAGTACAGCCGCTCGCCGTCGGTCATCACGTTCTCGAAGTGGCCGTCGAAGTGCAGCAGCCCGCGCGCGTTCATGAAGGCCGTGGTGGCGGCCAGTTCGCGTTCCACCAGCGCGCAGGCCCCCTCGGCCGCCGCGCCGCCCTCGGCCAGCCGTTCCGTCAGCCACCGGTCCAGGTTCTGCGGGACGTACTCCTGGAAGAGCAGCACGCTCGCCTCGGCCCCCGCCAGCGCGGTGAGCCGGGCACGGACCGCCGGCGAGCCCTCCCAGTAGGCCACCGTGCGCTCCACATCCGCGAGTTCGTCCGGCAGGCCGCTGCCGACCGCCGGCAGGACGCGCCAGTGGTGGAGCAGCGTGAAGCCGTCGTGCGCACCGGCGAGCACCCAGCCGGTGGCCCAGGTGTGCGCGGCGACCTCGCGCCAACTGCCGAAGCCCGGGCTGCCGATGCCGTAGTGGCAGAAGGTCGGCAGGCCGAAGAGGTTGGCCGTCGACCGCAGGTGTTCGGGCCGTTGCTCCAGCGCGGTGAGTGGTAGCCGCTTCACGAAGACCGGCACGCCGTCGACGTCCAGCAGCGCGCCGGTGCCGCCGATCCCGGCACCGGTCGCCGGCGCCGCCGCCACCAGCTGCGCCAACTCGCGGTCGCCGAGCTGCGCGAGGGTGCCGCAGACGTGCCGGTGGGCGGTCAACCGCTCGGCCCGCGACGACACCATGGCCTGCTCCCCCTCGCGCCCGACCATCGGACCCCCACGAACGAACAGTACTGAGCGGGCCGCCGCTTGGGCAGATCCGACGGCGTGATCACACCGCACCCGCGGCGCGCCGTCCACGAGGTGCCGGGCGACCCGGCGGCCACGGCCGCCGGGCCCAGAACGCCGGTCGGTCGACCTCGCAATTAATTCGACAGAACTTCCACATTTCGCCGGCCAAACGAAGAATATCAGGACAAAATTCCATATGGCGCACTACATGGCAATCTTTGCACGAATTGTATTTCATGACCCTGTGATAGCCTGCGACTACTCATTCGCGATATCGCCACGGAACGGCGATATCGCCACTGGCATTGGGGGAGAGAATGCTCGGAAGCAAAACACTCAAGGCCGTCCTCCTGGTCGCGGCCCTGCCGGCCATGACCATCGGAATCACCGGTTCCGCCACTGCGGACGCGTCGGTCACCTGGCGAAACGGCGCGGCGAACGGTTCCCAGGAGCAGGGCCGCTACCTCTACGGCCAGGCCGGCGGCGGGGACGTGGGCCTCTACGACGGCGGCGGCTGGCGGGACGTACTGAACACCGACGGCAGCTGGAACGAGATCGACACCTTCGGCCGATGCCTGACGGGCTACGGCCAGCACGCCTACACGGAGAACTGCAACTCCGGCAAGGACGCCACCAACTGGTACGAGCGGTGGCGCGAGATCCCCGCGAACGGCGGTGGGTGGAAGCTCCAGAATGTCATGAGCGGTTACTTCCTGGACTGGGCCGGCGATCAGAACAACACCGGCCCCGGCTCGGTCTACGTGAACCCGACCGACTGGAACAACCAGAACCAGCGCTGGTACTGATCCCGGCACTCCGCTGGTGGCCGGGCTGGGCCGGATGGACTCCCGGTCGGTGAGCACCCGGCCACGAAAAGTCGGCCGGAGCGACCCCCCCCCCCCCCCCGCCCCACCTCGGTACCTCAGGGCGTCAGCGTCAGCCGCGCGCCGCCCGGCGACGCGCGAGGACCACGATGCCCACGCCCGCGGCCAGCACCACCGCACCCGCGACGCCGTACCCGACCGTGTCACCGGCACCGGTCGACGCCAACTGCTGACCGGCGGCCGGCGTGGCGCTGCGGCTCGCCGACGCGGACGGCGCGGCGGGCGTCGCCGACCGCGAGGCTGCCCCGGCCGCCGTGGACGCGCCGGCCGAAACAGTCGCGGAGGTGGGCCCCGCGGCGGGCGCCGAAGCACTCGCCGAGGCGCTGCCCGACGTCACGGCGGCGGGCTTCACCGTGAAGGTCCCGACGGCGGAATGCGCGCTGCTGTAGGCATCGCTGTGCAGCGCCACCCGGGCCTCCTTCAGGTCGGCCGCCGCCTTGAAGGTCATCTTCACCGTGGTTTCGCCGGGCTGCACGGAGCAGGACACCAACCACTCGCCCTCCCCGCCCCGCCGGTGCTGCCATTCCTGGCTGACGTTCTCGCACTGCGCCCCGTTGTCATAGGCCAGGTCGACCAGGTCGAGGCCGTACGGCAGGCGCAGCCGATCCGGGTTCGGCGTCGGGTCCCACGGCTGGCCGCCCACCGTGCCGTCGGTCGTGATCGTCCAGCCCGTCTGACTGTTGCTCTGCAACTTGACGCTCTGCACCGCGCTCTGCCCGGCGGTGAAGTCGGTCAGCTGGTAGGTGGCCGTGTTCTGCGGGGTCCAGCCCTTCGGTAGGACCTGGTACACGGTGCTGTTGCTCTGGAAGGCCTTGCCGGCCTTCTGGTCGGCTTCGACCTGCGCGAGCGTCAGGTCCGCGTGCGGGACCAGGGTCTGCGAGAGGTCGAACTGCGTGCCGTCCACCACGCTCGCGCCGACGGTGACGGTCCCGTCGGTCCACCCAGACATGGGGGGCGAGCTGTCCGGGCTCGCCAGGGCCGCCCGGGTCACGTCGCACATGAAGGCAGCGGCCTCGGCCGGTGCCGTTCCCGGCACCGCCGGCGTGCAGTTGCTCCCCTTGAAGCTCAGCGAGACGCCGGTGGGCAGCGACGCGGTGGTGCTGCCGTGCGGTTTCACGGTGACCAGGACGTTGGCGTCGACCTTGCCCCCACCCGGGGCCTGCACCCAGATTCCGAACGTCGCCGACCCGCCGGTGAGCACGGAGGACTGGCTCAACCAGTCAGTGAGCTTCAGCGAGCCGAGGTCGTCGGCGGAGGCGGCCGAGCCGGCGGCCAGCTGCAGGGCGCAGAGACCGAGCGCCGCGAGAGCGACTGCCGACGAACGAACGAGTTTCACGAAGCCGTCCTGCTTCTGGTGCGGCGGCCCTCTGGGGCCGCGTCAGCCCGAAGGGCCGTCCCCCCGGAGCGGGGTCACCCTATCGAGTGCTGTGCACACGTTCGACCCCGGGTCCGCAGGGAACCCGGGGTCGAACGGAGGCGTCCCGGAGACCGGGTGGCGTCAGCCGCGCACGGCCCGGCGGCGCGCGACCAGCACGATGCCGACACCGGCGGCCAGCACGGCCGCACCGGCGATGCCGTAACCGACCGTGTTGCCGGCACCGGTGGAGGCGAGCTGCTGACCGGCGGCGGGCGTGGCACTGCGGCTCGCCGACGCGGACGGCGTGGCCGGCTTGCCGCTGGCTGCCTTGGACGGCGTGGCCGAGGCGGTCGCCGGGGCCGAAGCGCCGGCCGGCGCGACGGCGGCGGCCTTCACCGCGAAGGTGCCGGTCGCGTCACTGAACGGGCGGCTGAACGGGTCCTTGGCGTACACGTTGTAGCCGCTGTGCAGCTTCACCTGGGTGTCCTTCAGGGCGGCGTCCGCCTTGAAGGACAGCTTCAGCGTGGTGTCGCCGGGCACCAGCAGGCAGTGCGCGATCCACGGGTCCTCGACCGACTGCTCGTGCTGCGCGGTGACCGGGAGCGCCTGGCAGGTGGCTCCGTTGTCCGCCTCCGCGCTCACCAGGTCCAGGCCTGCCGGCAGCGGGATCTGGCCCTTCGACGTGGGGGTCCAGCTGGCACCGCCCACCGTGCCCTCGGCCGTGATGAGCACGTCCGGGTGGTCGGCGGCGTGCACCTTGACGGTCTGCACCACGCTCTGGCCGGCGGTGAAGTCGGCCAGCTGGAAGGTGCTCTTGCCCTGCGAGGCGCGGTCCTTGGACTCGACCTCGATGACGTGGGTGACGTTCTTGAAGGTCTTGCCGGCCTTCTGGTCCGCCTCGACCTGCGCGAGCGTCAGGTCCGCGTGCGGGACCAGGGTCTGCGTCACGTCGAACAGCGTGCTGTCCACCGCGCTCGCGCCGAGCTGGACCGTCAGGGTGTTGTGCCCCGGCGAACCGTTCGCGCCCTGCGGGCTCGGCGGCATGGTCGCGGTGGCCTTGGTCATGTCGCAGATGAAGGCGGCGGACTGGGCGGCGGCCGTGCCGGGCACCGCCGGCGTGCAGTTGGTGCCGTCGAGGGCCAGCGAGACGCCGGTGGGCAGCGCGGGGGCGGCGGCGCCGTGCGGCTTCACCGTGACCAGGATGTTGGCCTGGGTCGTGGCGCTGGCCGGGCCGCCCACGTAGAGCCCCAGGCCCATCGAGTCACCCGGGGCGACCACGGAGGTCTGGTGCCCGGTGTTGTAACCCCACTCATTGAGGGTCAGCGAGTCGAAGTCGTCGGCGAACGCGGCCGAGCCGGCGGCCAACTGCAGCGAGGTGAGACCGAGCGCGGCAAGGGCGAGCGCCGACGAACGAGCGAGTTTCACGAGCTGTCCTGCTTCTTCTGCGGCGGCCCTGTGGGACCGCGTCAGCCCGAAGGGCTGTCCCCCCGGAGCGGGGTCACCCTATCGGGCGCTGCGCACACGTTCGACCCCGGGTTCGCACTGGGCCGGGGTCGAACGATGCGCGGTCACGACGGGCTGGCTCAGGTGTAGTTGATCCAGCCGTTGGTGACGGTGGTGCCGGGCGGACAGTAGAGGTACACGTCCATGAACCCGCTGTACGGGCCAGAGCTGTTGGTCGCGCCACTGGAGCACTGGACGACCAGTGTCCAGGTGTGCGCGGTCACCGGCGAGCACTGCGCGTGCAGGAACTGCTGGTTGCCGGCGGTGCCGATGTAGACGTTGGCGCAGTTCACCGGTGTTCCGGCGGCCGGTACGGCCGGTGCCGCCTGGGCGGCCGGCGCCCCGATCACGGCCACCGCCGCGAACGCGGCCCCGGTCACCAGACCGGCGAGTACACGCTTACCCATCGAAATCTGCCTCCCCTCGCATGGACGAACCACGGACGGTTCAGGGACCGGTTGTGCAGGTCCCGGGGAGACCCTGACACCCTGTGGTGGATGTGTCCATGACGCGCGCTATGCCACTGGCACGTTCCGGCCAGCGCGCCCGCACCGGCCCGGCCGGGCCTGCCGCGTATGCTTCGGAAGGCCTTGCGTGGTGGGCGCGGGGTGACGGGGCGTGTGGCAGCCTGCGGCGGTCCGCGGCGGCGTGAGCGGAACGGGGACCGCGGGTGAGGCGATGGGTGCTGCGGCACGCGGCATGGCTGCTGGGTCTCTCGCTGCTGGTCCATCTGGTGCTCACCCTGACGGCGACCGACATGTTCGACCTGCGGGTCTACTACCGGGCCGCCCCGCACGTGCTGAGCGGCAGCCTGTACGACTTCCAGCTGGTGCGCGCCGACCCGGGCGCCCTGCCGCTGCCCTTCACCTACCCCCCGTTCGCGGCGCTGCTCTTCCTGCCACTGGCCGCGCTCCCCTGGTGGGCCGCCGCCGGAATCTGGCACCTGCTCTCGCTGCTCTCGCTCGTCCTGCTCATCCGGGGCGCCGCCCGGATGCTCCCCGAGGGCACCGCCCGTCCCACCCGTGACCAGCTGACTCTCTGGACGGCGGGCGCGCTCTGGCTCGAACCGGTCCGTCACACCTTCAACCTCGGGCAGATCAGCCTGATCCTCGGGGCCGTGGTGCTCACCGCCGTCGGCCACCGCCGGCCGGTGGTGGCGGGGCTGGGCGTCGGGCTGGCGGCGGGTATCAAGCTGACGCCGGCCGCCTGCGGGCTCTACTTCCTGGCCGCGCGCAAGTGGGCGGCGGCCGCGTGGTCGGCGGCGGCCTTCGCCGCGACGGTGGGACTGGCGTGGCTGCTGGCGCCGGCGGACTCGGCGCAGTTCTGGTTCCACGCGCTGCGCGACACCGGACGGATCGGACACCTCGAATCCCCGGAGAACCAGTCGCTGCGCGGCGCGCTCACCCGCTTCGTCGGCCACGACATAGGGTTCGCGGCGCCCTGGTGGATCGCGGCGGCCCTGGTGACGGTGGCCGCCGGTCTCGCACTGCGCACCGCTGCCCGGCGCGGCGACACACTCGCCATGGTGATCACCGCCCAGCTGCTCGGGCTGCTGCTCTGCCCGATCTCCTGGAGCCACCACTGGGTCTGGATCCTGCCCACGCTGATCTGGCTGGTGCACGGACCCCTGGCCCGCGCGGCGTGGTGCCGGGTGGCGGCGGCGGCCTGGCTGGTCGCCACCGCCACCTGGGCGGTCCCGCTCACCGGCGTGGTGACCAACCTCAACCCGGCCGCCACCGCCCGCACCCCCTGGTACCTGCTCGGCCCCAGTTGGATCTACCCGCTCTGCGCGCTGCTCACCTTCGCGGCCATCGCCCTCGGGCGCGGGGACGGCGAGTCGGCTCAGAGCGCGTCGGCGGCGACGGCCCTGGCGAACCCCGACCAGGCGGCCGTGGTGAAGGTCAGCGCGGGACCCTGACGGTCCTTGCTGTCACGGACAGGGACGACGGCGTCGAGGTTCAGCGCCCCGCCGTCACGAGGTGGCGCCGAACTCGCCGTCGGTGACGGCCTGCGTGAAGGCGGACCAGGCGGAGGCGGTGAAGGTCAGCGCGGGGCCCTGGCGGTCCTTGCTGTCGCGGACGGGGACGACGGCGTCGAGGTTCAGCGCCACCTCAACGCAGTTCCCACCGTCGCCCTCGCTGTAGCTACTGGTCTGCCAGTCCGCCTTACGGTGCGAGTACACGACTGGCTTCGACTGCTGAGTGATGGTCACGTTGCAGAGCCCTCTCATGACGTGGCGAATCAGGCGGGCAGAGTCCGGAGCGGACAATGCTTCCGCCCGGAGCCGATCATAGAACCGGGAGTAGCCTGCGAGGGCCTCCGGATCGCTGATCAGATGCCCTCGGCTCATGCTTTCCGAGTAGCCCCAGTGCTCGCCGCCCGGCAGGGTCAACAGAGTCATACTGCCGCTCCTGCCAGTACGCTCCCCCAACTCGAACTGGGCGACCTGGATAACGATGTTGGGGTATCGCTCCCCGACCACAAGCAGGCGCTCAAGCTGCTCACGCATCACCGCCCTGCCTCCGACATGGCTCCGGATGCTCGCCTCGTCAAGGATCGCCACAATCTGCGGCCCGCCAGCCGCCAGGAAGCGCTTCTGCCGACTCATCCGGGCCGCAACGCTGTTCGCGATCTCCTGATCACTCGCATCAGGTCGCACGAATCGGAACAACGCCCTCGCATAGGCCGGAGTCTGCAACAGGCCCCAGACCCGCCTGGCGTCGTACCCCCTCGCCACCTCCGCCTTGGCCTCCAGACTCGCGTACAGCTTGAACCAGTCCGGGTGCACCACCTCCCGCTGCCAGTCCACGTCCTTCCACGCCCGCAGCAGCGCCCCCTCCGCCTTCAGCAGCAGGTCCAGCCGCTCGACGTACTCGAGCCGCGGCGCCCGCTCGGCGGCCTCGAAGCGCGACAACAGCGAAGCGTCGCAGTGCATTTCACGGGCCAGCGCGGCCGCCTTCCAGCCCGCCCGTTCGCGCCAGTCGCGCAGCAGCCAGCCCCAGGCCTCCGGCGTCAGCGGAGGGTGCTCGTTCGAACGCCGTGACGCCATGTCCCCACCTGTCCTTCGAGGATCCGTGACAGATACCCACTGTCACGGGGATGGATCTCCCCAACGTACTACCGGCTGCCGATGCTTGGTGGCAGACAGCGACGAAAGGACCGGTGGTGGAGAAGCACAGGGAGAGCTCAAGGCTCACCGTGATCACGAAGCAGGCGCGCGAGGAGGCCGCGAGCGCCCTCGAACGGCTGACCGCCGCGCTGACGGCCGCCGGGCTCGTGCTCCCCTCGGCCGGGCTCGACTCCTCGTCACCGTTCACCGGCATGGTCCTGGTCGACTTCGGGCGGGCCCGCCCGGACGTGGTGGTCGAACTCGCCGACCTCCTCACCGATGGACTGAACGCCCGTGCCCAACATCAGCTTTGAGTCGCCCGACGAGCGGTTCGTCCGCGAGCAGCGAGCCGCCGCGATGCGGACCGTCACGGCCATGGTGGACGCGCTGGCCCTGGCCGGACTGCCCCCACTGGTCTCGCTGGCGGCCGCCCGCGTCACCTGGACACCCCACGGCGTCCACATCGAACTCGGCGGGTGCGGCGTCCGCACCCTCCAGGCGATCGCCGACCACATCTCCGAGCACGCGCACTGCACGGGCCGCGTCATCCCAGGGCACACGCTGCCCTCTGGGCTGGCCGAACTGCCCGGTGTGCGAAAGGAACTGAGCACGTGAGCCGCATGACCCTCGGCGTCTACCGCGTCACCCCCACCGGCCGGCGGATCGACCTGGTCCCGGTACGAGAAGTCAGACCCGCCAACTTCTGGGAGATCAACGCCGCCCTGATCTGGCCCCAGTGCGTCTGCGCCCGCTGCGGCCCGGCCCCCACCGCCCGCCGCCACCAGTGACCCCCTCAGCCGGCGATCCCCGCCAGGTAGTCCCCCAGCTCGATCGCGTAGTTCCCCGAGACGACGGATTCGGCGCGCGGCCCCAGCTCGACGATGAAGAATAGCCCTTGGGCTCGGACGAGGGGCTCTGGCCATCGGGGTCTATTGAGGAAGTCATCGTGCTTCATGCAGGTCACCGGGCCTGGTGCGAGCAGCCCTCGGAGTGCTCCCGCAGGTCATCACGGTGATCGCCGCAGGGAGATCGTCCGTCAACGGACCACTCGGTCACCGCCCGCCGCCATAAACATCATTACATCGCCACGGCAAGCGAGTTGATCGCCCACACGCTCGCCCGGATCCGCGCCCACCGGCACCTTACGATCGCCCGACCACCCCGCCAGGCCCGAACCGCCCGCCACCGCCTCAAATTCAGTAGCGGCGTCAAAAACTTCGCCGCTGGCCTCCGCCGCAACGCACGCGACGCCCGTCGACCCCTCGCACTCCTCGGCCTCGCGTGATCACAAAACGGACACCTGCAGACTATGCCGAAGCCCTGCAGCGGCCCCGGCGAAGCAAACTCCGTTGGGGCCACTGTCGCCGCTGATGGGTCAATGCGTGTGAAATGCGGACCCGCCCGGCCCGCAGACGCGCAACTGGGCGGCAAGCTGCCGCCCAGCACTGCTTCGGCGGGCACGATCACATTCAGCGCCCCGCCAACTCCACAGCCCTGCTCCTGGGCGCGTTCCTCCGACGCGAAACGACGTGTCCCGCTGGGAGATCGGCACTCGGTCCCCGCGCGAGTGGCTGCCCTTCCTCGCGCTGGTGCTGGAGGTGCCGCGCGAGCTGCTGGAAGCGGCGAAGGCGGTCCAGCCCCCCGAGTCCGCGCCGCGTGTGCTGACCGTGGCCGACTTCCTGCCCGAGGGCGACCCGCTGTCCCTGCTGAGCGCCCGTACGGGCCGTCGGATCGGGGCTGGGCAGGTGGCCGACCTGGCTCAGCAGGTCCACGGCCTGCGGCTGGCCGATGACGTGGTGTACGGCAAGGACCTGATCGGCCCCGCCCTGCGGGATCTGCGGGCGGCGGTGAAGCTCTACCGGGAGGGCACCCACACCGAGGAGGTGGGAAGCGAACTGCTTCGGGTCATCGGTGAGTTGTCTCAGATCGCCGGGTGGGTGGCCTCCGACGCGGGCGAGCATGCCGAGGCCGAGCGGATCTACCGGCTCGGCATGAGTGCGGCCCGTGCGGCGGGGGACGGGGTGCTGTCGGGGAACGTCGCGGGCTCGCTGGCCTACCAGTGGAGCAACACCGGACGGGCAACCGACGCGGTGCACCTGGCCCGCGCGGCCCTGGACAGCGCCGGGCCGGACGCCCCGCCCAAGGCTCGCGCGCTCTACCTGGACCGCGTGGCCTGGGCCCACACCCGCGCAGGGCAGGACCGCCCGGCGATGACCGCCCTCGGGGAAGCGGGCGAAGCGCTGGCCCAGGACTCGGCCGGCACCGAATCGCCGTCGTACCTGTACTGGATGGACGCCGGGGAACTCCAGGTCATGGAGGCCCGCGTCTACACCGAGCTGCACCGGCCGCTTCGCGTCGTACCGCTGCTGACGGACGTCCTGGGCCGTTACGACGCAAGTCACGCGAGGGAGTTGGCGCTGTATCTGTCCTGGCTGGCCGTGGCCTACGCCGACGCGAACGAGCCCGAGGCCGCAGCCGGGACCGCTGGCCGGATGCTCGCCCTGGGGCAGAGCGGCAGCGAACGCACCACCGAGCGCGCACGGATCGTGCTGAACCGGTTGCGAGCGTTCCGTGACGTTCCCGAAGTCACCGAGCTGCTGGCGTCCTGATCGTGATCGCACGGGGGTCGAGTTCGGACTGCTGCTTGCGGGAGTCTCGGCACTCGGCGGGCTTGCGCACGCTCTGGTCGCTCGGCACAAGAGCGGTCGGCGGGGAGCCTGCGCTGCGGAGCCGAGGCGGCGTCGGACATCGCCCACGGCGGGCCCGGCGGCGGGAGAGGGAGGGTCGGACCCCTGGCCGACCCTATGCCCGCGATCGGACCGTAGGACGGTCGCAGGCGACAACTTGCTCCGCAAGGCGCAAGGAGTCCTTACCCCACAACTTGCTCCGACCCTGGGCGGTGCTGGGGTAAGCAGCGCTTACCCCACAACTTGCTCCCATCGGGCACCAGTCGAGCCCCGCTCACGACCCGACGGACCGCTGACCGCCTACACCCGTGAAGACCTCGGGGCCGGTCCGACCCTGGGTCGGTCGGCGACGCCGGGCCGGTCCCAGCGGGCGGGACCCGCCTTGAACCTCGTAGAGAAAATCTGGACGCACGGCTCCAGCCCCTGTCGTCCAGCGGCCGACGGGTCAGCAACCTCGCTCGGTGTCGCCCGCTTCGAGGGCTTCGACGCGGGCACGCAGGGCGGTGAGCTGTTCGAGCGTCTCGGCCAGTGCCAGCTCCAGCGCCTCGACGCGCGCCGCCGTCCCGCCGACGGGCGTGTTCCCGGCCTCCCCGTCACCTGAGTCACCGTCAGCGTCGGGGTGGGCGACGAAGGCTCCCTTGCCGGGGCGGGAGATCGCGTAGCCGTCCTGCTTCAGCAGGGCCATGGCCTTCTGCACGGACAGGCTGGAGGCCCCGTACTCCGCCATCAACACGGTCTGTGTCGGCAGCGCGTCCCCGGGCTTCAGCTCCCCGGAGCGGATCCGTTCCCGCAGGGCCCCGGCGATGACCTCGAACGTCAGCAGCACCGTGCCGCCCGCCGGTCTACGTCCCCGCCGCCCCACCGTCACCGCAGGTCACCCCGCCTTCTCTGCGCCTCTACCACCGAAATCCGGCCCGCCCAAAACGGAAGACCGGGGCCACAGTACTCGCGTCCCCACCGGCCACCGAAACAGATGAGGAGGGATGCACTTGAATGCGCGCTTGAAGCGATGCTACCTTCACGCACCGCTGGTGAACACCACCGCTGACCAGGCCAGACGTCCCCGGCCCACCATCCGCGCCCGCCGTCACGCGCACCGTGCCCACGTGCGCCGATCACCCGGGTCGCCCCTCAATCGCCTTTCCCCTTCTCCCGACTCCTGCCGGAGGTCTGTCCCCATGCCCGTGCAGCTCCAACTCCCCACGCCTGCGACCACCTCCACTCCCGCCAGCGCGGCGTTCGCCGCACCGGCGCTCACCAGCAGCGCCGACACGTCCGCAAACAGGAACTCGGCGCTGGAACGCCGGGCGCGGCTGACTGCCAGGCTGGCAAAGCTCGCTGCCGCCGGATACCTCGCACCCTTGGCACCGCCCGCGACCAGCCGCAGTGCTGCGCCATCGGAACGTGCTGCTCCAAGCGGCTGTCCCCGCTGACGCTGGCCTACGTGCACTCCGTGCTCAAGTCCGCTTTGGAGCACGCCGTCCGGGAGGAGGAGATCCCGCGCAACGTCGCCCGCAACGTCCGCATGGGCACACCCCGCCCCCGCCGCTTCGAACCCCTCACCGCCCAGGAAGCCCGCGCGTTCCTCTCTGCCACCCACGGCCACCGGCTGCACGCACTGTTCGAACTCGCCCTGCGCACCGGGCTCCGCAAGGGCGAACTCCTCGGCCTGCGCTGGGAAGACCTCGACCTGGCCGGCGGAACCGCCAGCATCCGCCGCACCCTCCAGCGCACCAACTCCGGCGGCCTGACCGCCCTCCCAACCAAGACCCAGAGCTCCGAACGGCGGATCGCCCTGCCGACGCCGTGCGTGCGCTCACTCGGACAGCACCGCGACCGGCAGCGCCAGGAGCGCGAAGCAGCAGGTTCGGGCTGGAAAGGCAGCGGCTACGTCTTCACCCGGCCGGACGGCTCCCCGATCGAGGGGGCCACCCTCACCCGGCATTTCAACACCCTGCTCCGCCGGGCCACGCTCCGCCGCATCCGCTTCCACGACCTCCGGCATTCGGCGGCCACGCTCCTCCTGGAACAAGGCGTCGAGCTCGTCGTCATCAAGGAACTCCTCGGCCACGCCCACATCGGCGTCACCGCCACCGTCTACGCCCACGTCCGGCTCCGCCTCCAGCGCGACGCCATCGACCTCCTCGGCAACGCCCTCCGCGCCCCGGCCACCCGGCCCGACGACGGCGACGAACCGCCGCTTTGTGCAGCACCCGTCCGCTGACGTTGCCGTCAACTACTGCCGTCAAGACGGCGAAATCCCCCGCCGGAACCTATTCCGACGGGGGATTTCACTATTTCACCTCAACTCAAGAGGCTTGGCGAGCAAGGGCTGGCAAGTCGCTTGTCAGAATCATCAGAAAACGACCTAGCAATTCCTCTATCGACTCATATTACGCGCCAGCCATCGGCCTATCACTCGATCACATCGAGTGATAGGCCGATTATTGCCTACATCGAGCGTGCGAAACTTTCCACTTCGCCCAGAAGGGATGCTTCCCTCTCGGATTTCGGAGCAATCGCAACCCCCGCTCGCCCCAATATTACGAGAGATGCGAGTAGCACGCCTCGCATTAGGCCATGCTGAACTGGGTGCCGCGTCGAGCCGTAGCAGTCGAGCAAGCCCTCAACGAACTGTCGAAATGCCTGGACGTCTACGGCGCACGTATCATCATCCGACGGCGTCAAGCCAGTCGGGCGCTGGACCAGCTCTGACGCACTCTCCGCGAAGGCCAGGTACCACTTTCCGATGCGGAGAGAGGGATCCCACACGGTCTCGCCGGCAACCTCGAAATAATAGCTCATTGAGCAAACTCCAGCCTGATATCCACGCCAGGATTCGCCTGCCTCAGATTGTCGATGTGTGATTCAAGCGCAGATCGGAAGCGAGGATCGATTGAGGGATTAGTCAGCCGGAAACCGATGGGAGCATTTTCATATCCAGGCATGTACTGGCGAGCCTCGATATACTTCTTCAGCTTCCCGTCAATCTGCTTCGAAATCCAGCCGTCATCGCCATACAGTGCACTCTTCTCTTCCCAGAGCACGCCCCCGCCGACGTGATCAATATCAGTGATCCTATTTCCAGTCTCTGGATGATACACGTCGTAATCCCGCTCACCCTCAAGCAGCCCACAGCCCGGTCCAGTGTTATGCACAAGAACCGGCGTAGTACCGGCCAGTACATAGTACGTGTGAAGGCTGTCCACGGTCAGGTTGTAGGTGACGATGCGGCTCGTGTAGTTGCGCACGTTGGCCACGGACGCTGACTGACCGTTGAGGGTTGTGAGGTGGTCTCCGGCGTGAAGATCTGCGGCGTTGGTCCACTGTTTGGTGGTGTCGTCCCAGTAGGGGTGGTGCTGGGTCGACGTCAGGCTCTGATCGCCATGGTCCGTGTGAATGACTAGGTCGGTGAAGTCCGTGTCGGTGAGGGTCTTGATGACCGCGGTGATCTTCTCGGGACGCGTCGTGCCCGAGACTGGGTCTGTGGCCTGAACGCCATCCCCGACCTTTGCGCTGCCAATCTGCTCGGTCTTGCCGTCTGCCAGAGCGATTTCCGTCTCGGCGGGGAAGCTGTTGGTCTCGCAAGCATCTTCGGCCGCGCCCTTGATGGCCTTCCAGATGCGGCCTACCGCCGAGTTTTCGATCGCCTTCCCGATCTTCGTTGCAGCGAGCCCCTTGCCTCCCTTCCCTCCACCGTGCTTGAAGTCCATCACGGCAAGGCCGCCGATGATGCTCTGCAATGCACTGGAGCCCTCGTTGCTGTCGGCCTCGCCGATCGCCGACTGCAACGTGCTTGCAAGGATTCCCTGGTTCATGACTTCCCAGGACTCCTTGGACTGAGTGGGCGGAACGCCAGTGACGGAGTCGTCGTAGCCGTCGATCCGGCCGCCATTGTCCCTCTCGACGTCCGCATAGAAATGCTGACGCAGCGAAGAAAGGTTCTTCGTGTTGTTCGGGACCACCACGCCCGGGTAGATCTCGGTGAATCCCTCGGTCGTCGTCGGGTCCGGCAAAGAGGCATCGAGTTCGGCGCGGCTGACTTGACCGCCCACGTCGGGGCGGGAGTTGGACATCAGCCCCGAGGGGTCACTCTGGTTGACCGGACTGTTGCTCGCGTAGGCGTAGCCGTTCCACTGCTGGGGGTCGGCGCTGTCGAGAAGTGAGTCGACATTGAGGAAACGGCCCGATGTCGGCTGATACTCACGGGCGCCGAGGTTGGTCAGCCCTGTCGACAGGTCCTGCGTACCGCCGACGAAGCCCTTGTCACCGGACCAGGTGCTCGGCTGCGAGCCACGCGGAGCGCCGAACGGGTCCACTGGGCGCCGCGACTCGACCAACGAGGTGGCATCGATGGAGAGTGTGTTGGTGCCGTGCGGGTCGGCGAACTGGTAGGTGGAGGTGCCGCCCTGGCGGACCAGGGTGATGCCGTTGGGGATCGCGTAGGAGCGCACGCCCGAGGTGGTCTGCGCCGTGGTGTCGTAGACCAGCTCGTCGCTGCCCAGGGTGATGGTGGTCTTGCCCGGGTCGTGCCGCACCAGCTGGTTACCGTCGGCGTCGTAGACGTAGGAGGTGGTGCCGGCGCCGCTAGGGGTGATCGAGTCGAGGCGGTTCTCGACGTTCCAGTTGAGTGAGGTGGTGCCCGAGGTGTCGGTCACCGCGGTGGTGTTGCCCGCCGCGTCGTACTGCGAGGTGGCCACGCCGGTGGAGCCGGGCGCCGTGGTGGTGGCGGTGAGCAGGCCGTGCGGGCCGCCGGTGCCGCCACCGGTGTTGGGCGCGCTGGTCGGGGTGTTGCGGGCGGTACCGAAGGTCTGGTTGACCGTCACGTCGTTGGCGGTGTTGCCGCCGGTGTCGTGCTTGATGAGCGACTTGCGGTTGCCCGTGAGGTCGTAGCCGTAGCTCTGCCAGTACGCGGCGGGGCCGCCGACGGTGGTCAGCGAGGGCGCGCTCGCGCCGCTGGTGGGCGTGGAGTTGGCGCAGTTGCCGAGGCCGCCGACCAGGTTGGTGCCGTTGGTGAGCTGGGTGAGCTTCCCGGTGTCCGACCAGGCGGTGGTGAGCCGGCCCAGGTAGTCGTAGCCGAAGCACTGCAGGTCGGTGTTGGCCGGGACGTTGTTCGGGATGTCGCGGACCGCGGTGATCTTGCCGGACTGGTTGTAGGTATAGGTGGTCTGCTGGACCGAGCCGGTGGTCGCGGTCTGCTTGTCGACGAAGCGCTGCAGGGTGCGGCCGGTGGACTCGTCGTAGGTCGTGGTGGAGATGATCTGGGTGCCCCACGGGTTGACGGTGGAGCGAATCGACCGGCCGTAGGCGTCGTAGTCCGAGGAGACGTCGTAGACCGCGCCGTTGTAGCCGGCAATCTGGTCCAGCAAGCCGAAGAGGTCGTGGTTGTAGCCGAGTGTCTCGCTCGCGATGTCACCGACCGCCGAGCGGTTGTCCTTGGACAGCGCACCGGTGATCGGGTCGTAGATCGCCTGGTAGGTGTAGGTGAACGGGGTGCTCTTGCCGATCTCGCTGCCGGGGATCGTGATGGTGGTCTTGGTCGGCCGGTAGCCCACGTCGTAGGTGGCCACCGCGGTGGTGTAGGCCGAGCCGGAGGTGCCACCGACGTACCGGGTGGAGCTGGCCGGCTGGCCGGGCAGCACGGTGTCGTAGGTGTGCGCGGTCAGCTGCTTGCTCGGGTCGGTGGTGGCGGTGCCGCTGAAGGAGCCGGTCTGGCGGCCGAGCAGGTCGTAGCTGTAGGAGACGCTCTGGCTGCGGGCGTCGGTGCTGGTGGCGAGTCGCCCGTCCTGGTCGTAGCTCTGGCTGCTGCTACCGGTGTCCGGGTCGAGCGCCGTGACCTGGTGGCCCTTCAGGTCGTAGCCGTAGCTCCAGGCGTTGCCGGCCGCGTCGGTGCGGGTGGCCGGCTTGCCGTCGGCGGTGTAGGCGTACGAGGTGACGTCGGCGTCGGTGGCGTTGCCGGTGGCCGTGGCGGTCCTGTACTGCCACAGCTGGGTGGTGCGACCACGGGCGTCGGTGACCGTCGTGGTCGCGGTGGTGCCCGCCGGCGGGTTGACGTCGGTGCGGTCGGCACCGGGGTAGGAGGTGGTGCTGCTCACCTGCACCACGCCGTACGCGATCGTCTGCGACTGGACTGCCCGGCCCTGGCCGTCGTAGGTGGTGATGGTCTGGTTGGGGATCTGGTTGGTAGGTGAGTTGTAGTACGTGCCGGTCGGGGCGCTGTCGCCGTTGTACCAGGTCGCGTTCGAGATGAACGCCCGGCCCTGCGAGTCGTACCGGGTGTCGGTGATCAACCGGCCGGCCTGGTAGGCCGAGGTGGCCGGGGTGTCCTGCTGCTGCACGGTGCGGGCCAAGCCGTCCAGGATCTGGACCGAGACCCGGTGGTTCTGGCCGTCCGCGAGCAGCGTCGAGGTGGTCTCCGAGGGCGGCACGACAGTGCCGTTGACCACGCCGGGGATCGAGTAGCTGTAGGTCTCGTTGGCCGGCTGGCCGGTGGTGCGGCCCGGCGCCCAGACCGCGACCAGGCGCCCGAGCTGGTCGTAGCTCTGGCTGATCACCCGCCCGTTGGGGTCGGTGGTGGTCAGCGGCAGGCTGCGCTGGACGTCCAGCACCGTGGTGGTCGAGCGGCCGGTGGCCGCGTCCGACGCGCCGGCCGGGGCCGGGGTGGTGGTGACCGTCTTGTTCGGCAGCTCACCGGGGCCGGCGGTGCCGTAGGAGGTGGTGATCACCGCGCCGTTCGGGTGCGCGCTGTCCGTCGCGTTCGGGTCGGTGACGGAGACGGTGCGGCCGTAGACGTCGTAGCCGGTGTTGCGGGTGACGGTGAACTGCGGGGTGCCGGAACCGTCGAAGTGGTCCAGCTGCAGGCTGGAGCCGGCCTCCTGTTTGGCGCCGAGCTGGCCCAGCGGCAGGCCGTCGTAGACGATCCGGGTCCAGCCGGTGGTGTTGGCGGCGGTCGGGGTGGCGGTGCAGGCGTTGGCGCCGCTGACCTTGACGGTCTCCGACGGCAGGCCGACGACCACCGGGTTGGGACCGGTCGCGTAGCTGGTCCGGGTGCAGATGTCGGGGGTGCCGTCGGCCGAGTCGAGCTCGGTCAGCATCCGGTTGCCGTGCGCCGGGTCGGTGGTGACGGTGGTGCTGCTGGTACGCCAGCCGGTGGTGGTGCGCTCCTTGGTCGCGGCGACGCCCGTGGTCGCGCCGTACCGGGCGACCAGGGCGGGCAGGCTGCCGCGGTTGTGGGTGGCGGTGGTGACCGCGCCGGCCGTGGTGGTCACCGTCGCGCTGTTGGGCTGGGCGTTCGGATCGGTGGTCGCCTGCGGGTAGGTGTCCACCTCCAGCGGCTTGCCGGAGAGCCAGTCGGCGTCGGTCACCGCGCCGCTGGTCGGGCCGGCCACCGAGGCCGAGCGGGCGCTGCCGTTCGACAGGATGTCCCCGTTCATTCCCTGGTAGTAGCTGGTGCTGTTCTGCGACTGCGGACCGTCGTCGGTGCCGGCGCCGCTGACCGCGGTGACGGTGGCGTACCCGCGGAACTGGTCCCAGGTGCGGTCCATGTCCTTCGTGGACGGCGAGTCGTTGCGGTGCCAGGCGGCATTGCCGTAGCTGTAGCTGGTCTGCTGGGAGAGCGAGCCCGGTGTGCCCGGGTTGACGGTGACGCTCTTCACCGGGTAGCGCAGGAACCAGTCGTTGACCGGCTGCGCGCCCTGCGACTGTCCGGCCGGGTGCCACTTGACGTTGTAGCAGGAGAGCGTGTCCTGGTCCGGTTGGAGGTTCTGGGTGTCGCTCGCGGCGCAGCGCGGGGTGCCGTAGTCAACCTGGATGTTGCCGCCGGTCTCGGTGGTGATGCCCTGGATCCGGGGACGGTTGTAGGTCGGACGGGCCGGGGTGATGCTTGCGTCGTAGACCCGGTTGCCGAGCAGTTCGCTGACGAAGCCGACCGGCGGCAGGGTGATGGCGTTGCCGCCGGCGCCCGCGTCCTGGCCGGTGCGCTGCACCGAGGCCAGCCACGGGACGGCGGTGTTCTCGGTGGAGTTGTTGGACTGGACGAAGGTGTGGTTCAGCACGTAGCTGTCCACCGGCTGCAGCTGGCCACCCACCTTCACCTGGGTGGTGATGGAGTTGAGCCACTTGGTGGTGAAGAAGCTGGGGCCGGCGTTGTTGCAGGTGCCGGTAGCCGGGCAGTACTGGTCGAGCGGCACGTCCGGCCAGTTGCCGGGGCTGACGGTCCACTGCGAGGGATCGCAGCCGCTGGGCGAGACGGTGCACCGCTCACCGGAGTTGAAGACCACCTGGGCGGCCGGCAGGTAGCTGCCGTTGTTGCTGAGCTGGTCGGTCAGCAGTTGGCCGTAGGAGATGGTGGAGAGCACGCCGGCCCGGGTGTAACTGACCGCCGTGCCGGTGCCGTTGCCGCTCTGGCCCCTGCCGAGCGAGTAGGTGTTGGCCTCCGGCGTGTAGCTGTAGCTGACCAGGTTGTCGTGCGGGTCGACGACGTAGTCCAGGTTCCAGCGCCAAGCGGTCTGGCACCAGGACGCCTTGGTCTTCGCCGCGTCGTAGCAGGGGTCGCCCGGGTTCGGTGAGAAGACCGGCTCGGTCCAGGCGGAGCCGGAGGCCGGGCCGGTGGTGGTCGGGTTGCCGTCGGTGCCGGGCAGGTGGTTGAGGCCGAAGTAGTAGACCGTGCCGTCGGTGGTGGTGACCTTCAGGTACGAGCCGTTGAAGGTGCCGTTGGTGGCGCCGGTGAGGAACTGGATCCTGGTGGCGTCGTCGTCCTTCAGGTGCCAGCTGCAGTTGGACTGCTCCTGGCTCCCGGGCGCGCCGGACTGGCAGCTGCCGTCGTCCGGCACCAGCTCGCCGGAGTGGCCGGCCAGCGACATGGTGAGGTTGGCGCCGCCCCAGCAGAGGTCGCCGGAGCCCTGGATGCCGTCGTCCTGGCAGGACTTGTAGGTGCGCTCGACGAAGCCGGGGTTGTAGTCCCAGCCGTCACCGATCCAGGAAGCCTGCGCGTTGGTGGAGGAGGTCTTGCCGTCCACCGAGGAGGAGTCGTAGGAGAGCGCGACGCCGGGGGCGGAGCCACCGAGCGAGGGCGGCGTGGAGATCGGGTACGAGTAGCTGAACGAGCCCGCGGAGCCGCCGGACGACCAGCCCTGGGACGGGTTGAGGCTGGTCGCGGAGTAGGAACCCAGGCCGCTGGTGGAGCCGCTCACGGCCGCGAGCACCATCGGTTGCGCGGCACTGGTGGCCGCCTGGGTCAACGCGCTCTGCACCGCGCCGGTCCGGGTCGTCGGGGTCGGCGCGGCGGTCGCGTCCTGCTGCGGCAGCGTCACGTCCGCGACCAGGCGGCCGGCGGTGGCGTCGTAGTGCGAGGGCACCGGGGTCTGCTGGCCGCAGCCCGGAGCCTGCGGGGTGGTCAGGGCGCAGGCGGGCAGCTCGACCAGGGTGGCGCGGGCGGCCCAGTCGCCGCCGTAGCCGGCTGCGGCCGGGTCCAAGCTGACCTGCACCGGGCGGGCCTGCCCGGCCTGCTGGCGGGTCAGCGAGATGACGGGCCCCGCGACGCCGGCTGTCTTCGCCGGAGTGACGGCAACCTTCAGCGGCTCGGCGGCGGCCGCGGCGGCCGGATCACCGGCCGGTGCGGCGAGTGGGGCTACCGAGACCGGCAGACCGGCAGCCGTGGCCTCCACGCCGGCAGCCGGCTGAGCACCGTTCTCGGCGGCGGCGTTCGGCCGGGCACCGGTGGAGTCGGCCGAGGGGGCCGGCGCCAGGGTGAGCTGGGCCGAGGACTGCGGCGCGGGGTTCTTCGCCTGGTTCGGGTGCCACTCAGGGGCGACCGGGAAGGCGGGCTTGGGCGCCGGCAGCGGCTTGGCGCCCGCGCCGTGCACGCCGGCCGTCCTCGGCAGCGCGGTGTTGGGCGGCGACCACTTTCGCGAGTAGTCGGGCTTGCCCGCGGCCAGCGCGAACGTCACCGGTGAGACCAGCGTAGTCAGCACCGCGAGCACGCACACCACGGCGACGCGGAGCCGCAGTCTGCGGACCACTTCGCGAGCACGCCGGACATAGAGACGTGAAGAGAACACCGCGACCCCCACTGATGCACGGTCAAACGCGCCACGAACAGACGAACAGCCGTCCACAAACGGAGCGCACTGTACAGGTGCCGCATCGTCAGGAGTCAATGAGAAAAGCGGAGTTCGTCGTGGTGACCAACGTCACTGTGATCACAGATCATCCACCCTGTGGAGAATTGGGGCACATCGCGACTACGGAGAGTCATATTCACTTGACCGAGTCGCACACCAACCGCCAGGGTGCGAATGATCCGTGCGCGCGACGCGCCGAGCCGTCCCACACGAGGGAACTTCTTCATGCCTTCCAGTCCCAGACGGCGCGGGCGCGCCGTTTCCGGAGCGCTGTCCGCTCTCGCGGCCTTCACGCTCAGCGCGGCCCTGGCGGTTCCGACCTCCTTCGCAGCCGCTCCGTCCGGCTCCTCCCCACAGCCCCCCTCGGACAGCGAGATCGCCGCTGCCGCCGCGATCCGCTCCAAGGAGTTGCCGCCCGACGCCGGTGACGGCCCGATCGCCCAGGCCAAGGCCAAGGGCGTCGACGTGCCGATCCCCTCGCTGACCACCGAGTTCAGCGAGACCGTCGCCACCCCGCAGGGCCACCTGCGCGAGGTGATGCACGGCGACCAGCAGCGCGTGAAGCAGGGCAACGGGTGGGCCGCCCTGGACCCGACCCTGGCCGCCGGCCCGTCCGGCGCCCTGACACCCGAGGTCGCCGCCCACCAAGTGTCGCTCTCCGGCGGCGGAAGCGGCCCGCTGGCCACCCTGACCAGCGAGGACGGCAAGCAGCTCGCGGTGGGCGCGCCCTTCCCGCTGCCCAAGCCCGTACTGGACGGCGCGAGCGCGCTCTACCCCGAGGTCCTGCCGGGCACCGACCTGCGGGTGACGGTCAGCAAGGCGGGCGGCTTCTCCACCGTCCTGATCGTCAAGAACGCCCAGGCGGCGGCCAATCCGGCGCTGAGCAAGCTGCACTGGCCGACCACCGGCACGGGCGTCACTGTCCAGGACGACGGCACCGGCGGCCTGACCGCCGTGGACGGGGACAACAAAACGGTCTTCACCGCACCGACCCCCACCATGTGGGACTCCAGCAGCGCGCTGCCCCCGACCGCCAGCGCTCCCCGGGCTCTGCGCGCCGCCGCGGCGATCAGCTCGGACGCGCCTGCGTCCGCGGCTCCATCCGCGCCCGCGTCCGACCCCGGCCAGCCCGACCCGGCCCTGCTCAGCAGCGCCGACCACCCGGGGCTGGGCGCGAAGGACGCCAAGCTCCAGGTGCACGCCGACGCCTCGGGCGTCGACCTCACCCCGGACCACGACCTGCTGACCGGTTCGGGCGTCAACTACCCGGTCTACATCGACCCCGACTGGATCCACGGCCTCTCGGGGCTCGCCGACTACACCTGGGTCCGCAGCGCCTACGCCGGCAACAACTTCTTCAACGACAGCCACCTGCTCGGCGTGGGCGTCTGCGGCAGCTACCCCACCGGCACCAACTGCAACCCGGCCGACAAAGAGCGCACGATCTACGAGTTCGACACGCGCGGCTGGAACAGCAACATGGTGATCAACAACGCCACGTTGACCACCAACGAGACGGCGAGCGCCGACTTCAGCTGCACCAAGTACCCGGTCAACCTCTACCGGGCGAACGGTCCGATCACCAACGCCGTCACCTGGAACAACCAGCCCGGCTACACCTACCTGCAGCAGCAGCCCGTGCAGGGCGCCGGCCGCAGCGGCTGCTCGGCCACCGTACCGGTCAGCTGGACCGTGACCAGCACGATGCAGCAGGCCGCGCAGAACAACTGGGCCACGCTTCCGTTCATGCTGCAGGGCGACGAGGGCAACGCCTACGCACTCAAGTACTTCGACCACTCCCCCAGCCTGACCGTCGACTTCGACCAGGTGCCGCTGCAACCGGGCAACCCGGCGATCGGTCCCAACGGGCCGCACAGCGTCTACCCGGCCACCGGCAACCAGCAGAGCTGCAACCAGGGCTGGGGCTCCTTCTCCTGGCTCGGCGCGGGCGCCGACCTCTCCGGGAACTTCCTCAGCGCTGTGACGGCCAGTCCGTTGCAGAACCAGACCAGGGTCTGGGGACACCTGTGGGACTACTCCCAGAACGGCTACCCCGACATCTTCAACGGCTGGTCCGGCTGGACCAACAACTGGGGCACGGCCACCATCCCGATCCCGGCCGGCACACTGCAGGACGGCCACAGCTACGGCTTCAGCCTGATGGCCTCCGACGGCGTGACCGGCTTCGGCCCGTCCACCCCGTCCTGCGGCTTCAAGGTCGACGCCACGCCGCCGGTGCTCAGCCAGCCGAACGCCGACAGCGTGATCAGCGAGGCGCAACTGCAGGCCGGCGTCTTCCCTCCCTCCGGCAACGGGCAGGCCCCGCATGCCTTCGTCAACCAGGACGGCTACGTGCCGTTCACCGCGACCGACCCGGCCCCGAACGGACTGAGCTCCGGGATCGCCTGCGTCCGCTGGGGCTGGGACGTGAACGCGTCCGACGACCAGTGGCAGTGCGGCCCGAACATACCCGACCCGTCCAAGGGATTCCCGGTGCACCCGAACCACTGGGGCACCAACATCGTCTACTCGCAGGTCATGGACAACGTGGGCAACGTCTCCCCGCCCGCCCAGTACGCCTTCTACGTGCCGTGGAACCCCGCCGGGCCGCCGGCCGTCTTCGGCGACGTCACGGGTGACGGGCTGCCCGACATCGTGCTGCCGGACGACAACGGCAACCTCCGGGCCATCACCATCCCCGCCGCCGGCCTCTCGGGCGCCAGCACCCCAGTGCCCGCCGGCCGCAACCCGGTGATCGCCAAGGCGTCGGTGGCCCCGTACCAGGAGAACACCGGGTTCACCGGCTACCAGCTGACCCACCGCGGTTCCCTGGTGGGCGGCAAGAACGTGGACGACCTCTTCGTCCACAAGCCCGGCGACAAGTCGCTCTACATCTACGACAACCCGGGCAACACCGGTGGCAACGGCGTCCTGGACAAGCACGAGACCGTGGCCAAGCCGGCTTGCCAGAGCAGTACCACCAACTGCGCCTCCTACCAGGCCGACTGGTCGACCACCCAGGCAATCGCCGCGCTCGGCGACCCGCTGCGGCCGGGCCTGGACACCGGTGCGAAGTTCGCCAACAGCACCGGCCTGGTGACCATCGAATCGACCACCGGTGGTGACGCGGCGCTCTGGTACTACCCCACCGCCAACTATCAGCTCGGCAACCCGGTCAACCTCTCCGCGAGCGGCTGGTTCGGCTACGACCTGATCTCCACCGGCGACTGGGCCAACACCGGCCACCCCGGCATCTTCGCCCGCAACCGGGCCAGCGGCGACATCCGTGGCCTCACCTTCAACACCGGCACCTACACCTACAGCGATGACTTCGGCACCACCTACAGCGTCAACACCCTGACCGGCATCGCCGTCAACACGTCGGTGGGCGGCGGGGTGACCGCCACCTGGTGGCCGACGATCGGCTCGGACGCCGACCCGACCGGCAACACCGGCCGGATGTTCCTCTGGGTCGCCAACGCCAACAACGACGTGGCGATGTGGTCCGGGCAGACCACCAGCGGCCCGGGCGTCTCGTGGACCTCGGGGCCGACCACCTTCACCAGCACCGCGGCCGGCACCAGCCCCGACAGCTGGTCGCTCAGCCAGGCCAGTGGCGGTCAGGACAGCAACGGAACCAACCCGCTGCACGCCCAGAACAACCTCGTCTGGACCACCGACCGCAAGGGCGCCGCGAACGCCGCCGCCATGACCAACGGCACCGCGACCGGGCCGGTCTACTCCTCCAACGGCCTGGTGCTGGACACCGGCAAGAGCTACACCGTGACCGCGTGGGCCAAGCTGAACGGCGGCACCGGTGGCGACCAGTCCGTGGTCTGCCAGGACGGCGTCAACGCCCCCTCGTTCAGCCTGCAGTACCAGCAGTCCACCCAGTCATGGACGGCCAACACCAGCTCGCAGGACGGCTGGGCGGGCAACTGGCAGAACGCGACGGGTGCCCCGCAGACCGCCTACAGCGGCACCTGGACCCACCTGGCGGCCACTTTCAACGCGGACACCCACACGCTGCAGCTCTACGTGAACGGCCAGCAGGCCGGTATGGCGACGACCCCCGCACCGTGGTCGGCGGCCAAGCCGATGACCATCGGCGCCTGCCTCGGGAACAACGACACCACCGTGGTGAACCCGCTGAACGGCGCGGTGGCCGACGTGCACACCTACAACTACGCGCTGACCACCGACCAGGTCGACTCGCTCTACTCGGCGCCGGCACCGGTCACCAGTGACGTCGCCGCCAACAAGTGCCTGGACGACAACACCGCCAGCAGCGCCAACGGCACCAAGGTCCAGGAGTGGACCTGCAACCCGACCACTGCCGAACAGTTCAGCCGGGTGGGCGACGACACCCTTCGGATCCGGGGCAAGTGCCTCGATGCCGCCGCTGCCGGGACGGCCAACGGCACCCTGATCCAGCTGTGGGACTGCAACGGCGGGGCGAACCAGGTCTTCCAGTACCGGTCCGACAAGACCTTCTATAATCCGGCCTCCGGGCGCTGCCTGGACATCAACAACGGCAACACCACCGACGGCACCCAGATCCAGCTCTGGGACTGCAACGCCAGCCCCGGCCAGCGCTGGAACCCCGGTGCGGTGAGCTGATTCAGCGGCACCCGAAGCGCTGAGGCGTGGTCAGGCCATCCGGCCCGGCCACGCCTCAGTCGTTCTGCCTGCGCCTCGGACCTGCGGGTCCACCGGGTCGGTCACCAGCAGCGCGGGGACGACCACCGGAGCCTGTGACTGGCCGTCAACCGGACCACCTCACATGGCAGGCCACCCCCTCGCGACCGGCCGCACGGCAGAGCGGGCCACCCGGCCGAAGAGAACGGCCCGCCATGAAATGCACGGTCATCAGCAGACGATGCTGATCGAGAACGGACGGTCGCTGTCGACGGCGGCGCTACCGGCGCTGGAGGGCGTCGCGGTGCGGATGAAGAGCGTGTTCGAGCTCACCTCGCCGACCAGGATGGACGAGCTGCCCGGACCGGGGTCGCCCCCGCCGTTGGTGTTGATCGTGCCCAGCAGGGCACAGGAGTCGACGCTGCCGGAGGTGAAGACGTCGTAGCGCCCGCCGCCGAAGTGGTTGATGCCGGTGATGCCCGACGAGGCCAGCAGCACGCCGCTCGCGCTGACCTTGGCCCACGCGGTGGTGACCGACGCCGGACGCACGACCTGCCGCGTCTCGGCCGAGGCGGACGTCACGGCGACCGTGCCGCCGATGGCCAGCGCCATCACCGTGGCCCCGAGGACCACCTTCCTGGATCCGTTCATGGCTTTACTCCCTGCCGACGAAGGTATCGATGCAGGTGGAACCCACCCCGGGTCAGGGCCCACTGGAGAGAAGCCTCTCCCGACCCCCTGCCGGTCGCGAAGCACCCGGCGGGCAAAGGCACGTCGAATGGGCCAGCTGTTGACGTGCCCACATCATTCGCCTGCGCGAGGGATGCCACCACTGCGCCCCCTGGGCCGCACGGTGTGCGACGCGGCGGCGCGGCCCGCCGCTCAGAGCAGCAGCCACTCCTCCAGCGAGCCCGGCCAGGTGACCCCGCTCGGCTGCAACTCCCCGTCCGTGGCGGGCCGCGCGGCCTCGATGACGCGCCGCACGCCGTCCCGGCCGCCCACCGCCTGCGGCACGTCCGGGTTGAGCCAGCCGCTCTCGCCGTCCGGCACGTACCCGTTGCCACCGCCGGTCAGGGTGATCGTCACGCCGTCGCGCTGCAGCACGTAGCCGGGCGCGTTCCCCTCGCTCCCCCGGAACCAGAGGCCGGGGCCCTCCTGGACGCACGGCGGCGTCGCGCCGATCGTCCGGTACCCGGTGCCGTAGAGCAACGGCCCGCAGGGGTCGACGAATCCCGGCGTCACCGTCTCGACCACATCCGGACCGACGTCGATCCCGCCCGGCCCGTTCCCGATCCCGAACGGCGTGACCAGCCGCGTCCCGTCCCACACCGAGGCCAGCCGCACCATCCCCGGCACCGTCACCACCCGGGCCACCGCCCGCGACGGCACCCCCTTCTGCGCCACCCACTGCTCGACCCCCACCTCCCTCTGTACCGACCCGATCGGCACCGCCACGACGCACAGTCCGACCAGCGCCACCGCCGCCACGGCCCTCCGTCCGGGCGCGCGGCCCGCCACGGCCCCGGTGACCGCCAGCGTCGCGCCCGCGAACAGCAGCACCGACAGCACCCCGAAGCGGAACGGCGCCACCTGCCAGAGCGCCACCTCCACCAGCACACCCGCGACCACCGCCCCGATCAGCACCCCCCACCGCGGCCGCCGCCCCCAGGCCAGCCACGCCACCAGCCCCACGCACACCCCCGCGGCCGTCACCCCGCTGCTCCCCACCAGCGCGATCAGCAGCACCGCGTCGATGCCCGACCGGCCGGACCCCATCCCCTCCACCAGCGCACCCGTCGCCACCGGCAGCACCCCGGCCTGGGCGGCCAGCCCGGCCCGCAGTCCCACCACCCCCGACCGCCCCACGACCAGCCGTTCATCCACTCCGGCCACCGGAGCCCCCTCTCCCGCCGCCCTACTGGACGAGGGCCCCGGCCGAGCGGTTCCCGCCCGGAAGGTCTACCCGGTGCTCGCAAGCCGGAGGACTCCATGCTGGTGCCCGACGATCACCTCGGATCCCAGGCCTGCCCCCGTGGTGGCAGCGGCCAGGCAGGTGACCGCCACGTCCAGGGCGAGGAGCCGGGCCACGCCGGACTCCGGCTCCCACACCCGCACGCTCCGCCCCGTCCTGCTGCCGGTGACCACGACGTCGCGCCCGTCGTGCAGGGTGGTCGCGGTCAGGGCCGTCAGCGGACCGGCGGCCGGGTCCGGCGGCAGCCCGTCCCCGACCGGGGCGCCGGTGGCCGGATCCCACAGCAGGACCACGCCGTCGCGGTCGGCGGTGGCCAGCAGGGTGCGGCCGTGCAGGGACGCGGTCGCCACCAGGGTCACGCGGTGGCCGACGTCCTTGAGCGCGCGGGCGCTCAGCGGGACGGCCGCGCCCGCGTCCCACGGGTCGTCGACGGCCGGGTCCCAGACGTGCACGCCGCCCTGGGCGTCGGCGGGGACGCTCAGCGGGTGGCCGGCGGCGATCGGGACGGCGGCGACGGCGACGATCGGGCGGCCGGAGGGGTTGAGGCGGCCCACGGACTCACCCGTCAGCGGATCGCGCAGCCGCACCGCGCCCCGGTCCGTCGCGGTGACGAGCAGGGTCCTGCCGCCGGGAACGGTCGCGGCGCACATCCCGGTCACCGCGCCCAGCCAGTTGCCGACCGGCTCGCGGAACGGCTGCCCGGCGACCGGGTCCCAGAGCGCGATCGTCCCGCCGTCGCCGCCGCCGGCCAGCAGCAGGCCGCCGTTGGGCCGCGGAAGGGTCGTCATCGCCCGGACGCGGTCGGGGTGTCCGGGCAGCGGCCCGTACTCCAGGCGGCCGCCGTCCGCGTCCCACAGGCAGAGCCCGCCGCCGTCCCCCGCACCGGCGACCAGCGGCGGCAGACCGGGCCGGGGCACCACCGCCAGCGCGTTGACGCCCTCGCGCGAGCCGGGGGCGGGAGCCGCGAACAGCGTCACGTCGACGGCGCCCGGTGCCCGGCCGGCTGTCGGCAGCGCCGTCCCCCGGACCGGCCCGGCCTCACCCTGCGCGACCCCGGTCAGCGGTCGGGCGCCGCCGGGATCCTCCGCCAGGCAGTCGGCGACCGTCCAGGTCCGTTCGCAGTCCGGGCAACGGAAGTGCCCGGTCAGCAGCATCAGCTTCCTGGCCCACAGCGCGCCGGACCACCCCGGGGCGCCCCCGACCGCGACCAGGGCGGCGGCCAGGCACAGCACCGCCTGCCCCGACGCCTCGCGGGGCACCCCCGCCGCCGCGACCGCGCGCGCCACCCGCAGGAAGGGCTCCCACCCCTCGCCGAGCACGTCGTCGCGCAGGGCCTCGGCGACCTCACCCCAGGGGTGTTCACCCCGGCGGACCAGGGCCGGGTCCGGCAGCGGCGGGGCCTCGAACGGCGGCCGCACCGGGTCCACCAGGAAGGACGGGAGCTCGGTCTCGGCCTCGCACCCGGGGCAGGACAGCACGAGGTCGCTCTGCTGGGGATCGAGGAACCGCCACAGCGCCCCGCCGGCGTGATGACCGGCGAGGGCGACGGCGGCCAGCGCGAGGTGGCCGCCGTCCGCCGCGGGGATGCCGGCGGCGAGCAGGCTCCGCACGGCCGCCCGCTCAGCCGGCCGGAGCGCCGCCTCGAACCCCGCCACGAGGTCGGCCGGGACGGGCGCTCGACCATCCGAGGTCACCATGAAGCCCAGGTCCACCCAGAGGTCCACGAACCGCTCCGGAGCCGGCTGCCGCACCGCCGCCTCGACGAGATGAGGCAGGGCCGCGTACGCGCCGTCGTAGACGGTGTCCGACTGCATCAACCCGTCGGCCACCCCCTGCCAGGCCTCCCGCCACTCGTCCCCGTCGCCGGCCATCAAGGCGACGACCTGCCGCACCTCGTCGGCCGTCACACCGTCCACCTCGGCCCAACGACCGCTCCCCAGGGGCACCTTCGCCATCATGCGAGGAGCGTAACGACCGCCCCCGACACCATCCCCGGCGACCTTCCCCGCCGGGCCCCCGGTCCCTCCAGGAACTCCCGTGACAGCCCGCCACCTTCTCCGCGAGACTGGCGCGATGGCCCTCACCGACACCTCCCCGCACCGGCACCGGCGCCGCGACCTGCTGTGTTACGCCGCCCGGCGCGCAGCGGTGGCCGGGGGCACCGGGGTGGTGCTCGCGGTTCCGCTGGTGTGGCTGCAGCGGGCGACCGAGCGGTGCGATGACGCCTTGCCGCCCGGGCCGATGGCGAGTTCGGAGTGGACCTGCACCGGGTGGATCCTCGCGTGCGTCGGGGCCCTGCCGGCGGTGGTGCTGCTCTGCTGGGCGCTCTTCGCCCGCCTCGGCGTCCGCCCCGGCTGGGCCGTGGCACTGCTCGCGCCCGTCCTCGCGATCCGCGTGATCAGGTTCACCGACCTGCCCGTGCAAGAAGTCGGCTACGCGGTCGAGTTGGCGCTCGTCATGGGCCTCTCCTACGCGGTGGCGGCCCTGCTGCTGGCGCCCCGGCTCGACCGGCGCTACCGGCTCGGGGCCGCGGCCCTCCTGCTCGTCGCCGTCCTCGCACCCTCCGCCCTCGGCTGAGCACCGGGCAACCCTTCCGGCCCGCCGGCCCATTGAAGGGGTAGGACCGGACGCGGAAGGTGGGCATGACCGAACCCGAGGGGTTTGAGGAGTACGTGGCCGCGCGGCAGGGCGCGCTGCTGCGGACCGCGTACCTGCTGACCGGTGACGCCCACCTCGCGCAGGACCTGGTGCAGTCGACGCTGCTGCGGGTCTGGCAGCGCTGGTCCCGCATCGGGCCGATGGAACACGCCGACGGCTACGTCCACCGAGTGATGGTCACCATGCTCGCCGGCTGGCGCCGTCGCCGCTGGCAGGGCGAGGTGCCGCACGGGGATCCGGCGCTGGTGCCGGCGCCGGGCAGCGGCGCGGCGCACGATCCGCACGCGGCGCACGGGGACCGCGCGGTGCTGGTCACGGCGCTGCGCACGCTGCCCCCGCGGCAGCGGGCGGTGGTGGTGCTCCGGTTCCACCTGGACCTGTCCGAGGCACAGGCGGCCGCGGCGCTCGGTTGCAGCGTCGGCACCGTGAAGAGCCAGACGGCCAAGGCCCTGGCGCGGCTGCGCGGTTCCGTGCCCGTCCTGCTGGACGAACCGGCGGACCAACCGGCGGACGAACCGGCGGACCAACCACGCGCCCCGCAGATCGGTCGGAGCGGTCAGAGCGGTCAGAGCCCCGAGGAGGCGCGATGAGCAGCCGGCAGCAGCAGGAACGGGCGCTGGCCCGTGCGTTGGACGATCTCGCCGAGGACGCGCCGTCGCCCACCGGTGACCTCTACGGCCGACTCCGGGCGGGGGCCGCGCGCCGTCGTCGCGCCCAGCAGGTCGTGGTCGGGGCGGGCGTGCTGGCCGTGCTGGCGGTCGGGGTGATCGTCGTGCCGGTGTTGACCGCCGAGCCGACGCCGCGCACCGTGGTGGCGGCGGGCGCGAGCGGCACGCCGGCCGACTGTCCGGCACGCGCCGACGACTGGACCGCCGGCCCGCAACGTCAGGGCTCGGAGCTGGAGTTGGTCCCTCCGGGCGCGGTCGTCGCGCGGGTCTGCCGCTACCAGCCGCTGCCGCCCGCGACCCTGCCCGGCGGCACCGACCAGCCGCTCGTCCGCTCGGGCCTTTTGACCGGCGCTCCACTGGCGACCGCGGTCCGCGCCCTCGACGGCGCCCGGCGGGGCGTGATGCACTGCCCCGCCAACTCCACGACCACCCTGCTGCTGCGCTTCCACTACCCGAGCGGCCCGGACGTGGATGTGCGGATGGGGGCCGCCGGCTGCCGCAACAGCACCAACGGCGCCCTGAACGCCGTCGCCACCGGGGTCGAGATCCCCGGCTACACCGACTGAGCCCGCCGCCGGGCCCCGGTCAGCCCGCCCGGACCACCGGGCGGACCGCCCCGGCGAACTGCGGTCCCAGGACGGGGTCCTGGAAGACGTCGTCGAGGCGGGCCACCAGCGTGCCGGTGCTCCGCGCGTGGATCATGGCGGTGCCGCCGGCGAAGAGGCCGACGTGGTGCAGCGGGGCGTCGGGGCGGGAGAAGAAGAGCAGGTCGCCGGGCAGCAGGTCGGCCCGGGCGACCGGGGTGCCCTTGTGGAACTGGGCGACCGTGTAGTGCGCCAGGTCCACGGCACCGCCGGTGGCCTGGTACCAGCAGTAGAGCGTCAGGCCGCTGCAGTCGAAGCCGACGGTGTCCTCGCCCAGGCAGACGCCGTCGAGGGTCCCACCCACGTCGTCGCAGAAACCCGGGCCCGCGCCCAGCCGGTCGCCGCCGCCCCAGGCGTACGGCACTCCGATCTGACGCTCGGCCACCGCCAGCACCGACGCGCCGAGCGACCCGTCGAGCGCCGCCGCGACGACCTCGGCAGGAGCCCCACCCACCTCGCCGTGCGCCGCCGCCCGGGCCCGGCCCGCTCCGAGGGTCGAGGCCAGCCCCGCCGCGGCCACCGCCGCGAGCGCGCCACCCAGCAACCGCCGTCGCCCGGCCGGCGAGCCGTCCCTGTCCATGCGCTACCTCCTCGCCTCACCCCGTCCGTCACGCTTCGTGACCAGCGTGCCACATGCCGCGCTACCACCCCAGGCACGCGCCGGGTGGGCGTGTTTGGCGGATTCCCGACGGTCCGTCATCCTCCGTTCATCCTTCGGCCGCCGGAGGTCGGATGAATGAGGGCACAGTTGTCCAGCCAACTCTTGGGCAAGACGCCTCCACCTCCCTCACCCTCGCCTCCCCGGCGGACAGGAATACCGTGGCCACAGGCAGTTCCCTCGCTCTGAGCACACCGACCAGCCCCACCGAGGGCGACAGACTCACCTTCCACTGGTCGACCGACACCCCGGACGCCACCAACTGGGTGGGCGTCTACGACGGCGACCGCCAGCCCGGCACCGGGTCCTCGCTGCTCTGGAAGTACACCCCCGCCGCCTCCGGCGACCTCACCCTCGACACCTCGGCGCTGACCGGCGGCCCCTACACCGCGTACCTGCTGGCCAAGGACGGCTACGGGATCCTCGCCAAGAGCGCGCCGTTCAGCTTCCGGTCCAAGCCGGCCGTGGTGGCGCCGCACAGCGCGGTGGACGCGCTGACGGCCACCCCCGTCGCACCCGGCGGTCAGGTTCGGGTCACGTTGGCCGGACTCTGGTCCCGTCCGGCCGGCAACCCCGCCGGCAGCGCCACCTTCCGCCGCGTCGGCGGCGACTCCTGGCTCTCGGTCAGCACGGACGGCACGGTGAGCGGCACCGCACCCGCGACCGCGCAGTCCCGCCCGGCCGTGATCACCGTCGGCGTCAAGGACAGCGCGGGCGCCACCGACACCGTCACCGTGCAGGTCCCGGTGCTGGACCCGGCGGCCAAGAAGCTGCCGGTCAAGGTCGCCAGCTGGAACCTGTGGGACGCCGGCACGCACAGCACCGACGGCCGCGAGAAGCAGCTGCGCACGATCCTCACCCAGGGCTGGGACGTGGTCGCGCTGCAGGAGACCGCCGGCACCAACGCGCAGGCGCTGGCCGACGCGCTGGGCTGGTACGCCTACCAGAGCGCGGGCAGCGTCGGCGTGCTGAGCCGCTACCCGCTCACCGCCGTCACCCCGGTCACCGCCGCGCTGCCCGCCGCCGGTGTCACCGTGCAGCTGCCCGGCGGGCGCAGCCTGCGGGTCTGGGCCGCGCACCTGGACGAGAACGGCTACGGGCCGTACGCCTTCCAGGACGGTCAGAGCGCCGCGCAGCTCCTCGCCGCCGAGAGCGGCTCGCTGCGCCACCAGCAGGCGCAGGCGCTGGCGGCCGCGATCAAGGCCGAGCCGAAGGGCCCGCTGGTGGTGGCCGGCGAACTCTCCTCGCCCTCGCACCTGGACTGGACGGTGGCCACCCGCGGCACCGCGCTCGACTGGCCGGTCACCGAGGCGCTGCAGGCCGCCGGCCTGACCGACAGCTTCCGCGAGGAGCACCCGGACCCGGCGGCGTTCCCGGGCGCCACCTGGTCGCCGGTGCGCAAGCAGCGCGGCGCCAAGCCCGAGCCGCAGGACCGGATCGACTACGTGCTCTACGCCGGCAAGGGCCTGACCATGCGCGAGGCGCACGTGATCGCCACCGGCTGGCCGGCGACCGACCCGAACACCACCGCCAACGGGTGGCCCTCGGACACCGCCGCCGCCGTCGCGACCTTCACCCTCTAGAAAGGGGCCCACCGATGTCCGAGCTCAACCGCCGCTCCGTCCTGGGTGCCGCCGCCGCGGCCGGTGCCGCCGCTATGGTCGGCCTGCCCACCACCGCCGAGGCCGCCGGTACCGGGGCCACCCCCGGCGCGGCCGCCACCGGCGCCAAGAGGAAGAACGACGTCACCGACGTCAAGCACGTGGTGATCCTGATGCAGGAGAACCGCAGTTTCGACCACTACTTCGGCTCGCTCAGCGGCGTGCGCGGCTTCGAGGACAAGCAGGCGCTGCGCTTCCCGAACGGCGACTCGGTCTTCCGCCAGCCGGACGCCGGCCGCAGCGACGGCGGCGCGATGCTGCCGTACCGGATGGACACCAGCAAGTACAACGCGCAGAACGCCGGCGGCCTCGCGCACGACTGGGCGACCGGCCACCAGGCGATCAACAACGGCGCGATGAACAAGTGGATCGCCGCCAAGGGCGAGCGCACCATGGGCTACTTCACCCGCGACGACGTCCCCTACCAGTACGCGCTGGCCGACGCGTTCACCCTCTGCGACGCGTACTTCTGCTCGCTGGCCGGCCCCACCGACCCCAACCGCCTCTACCTGTGGACCGGCACCTCCGGCCCGGGCCGCGACGGCACCACCGGACCGTGGATCGACAACACCCCGGTGACGCAGAACCCGGTCGCCGACTGGACCACCTACGCCGAGCGGCTGGAGGCGGCCAAGGTCAGCTGGCGGGTCTACCACAACCCGAGCGAGGACGACCGCACCGGCGACTACGACGACAACGCGCTCTCCTACTTCAAGCAGTTCCACGCCTTCCCCACCGACGACCCGCGGTACGTCAACGCGATGACCAAGTTCGACCTCACCGCGTTCGACCAGCACTGCAAGGACGGCTCGCTGCCCACCGTCTCCTGGCTGGTCGCGCCGTACCTGTTCTGCGAACACCCCAACGCCAGCCCGGACTACGGCGCCTGGTGGGTCAACTCCGCGCTGCAGTCGCTGATGTCCAACCCGGACGTCTGGGAGCACACCGTCTTCCTGGTCATGTACGACGAGAACGACGGCTACTTCGACCACGTCATCCCGCCCACCCCCGAGCCGGGCACCCCCGAGGAGTTCGCGCAGGGCCGGGCGATCGGCCTGGGCAACCGGGTGCCACTCTGGGTGGCCTCGCCCTGGTCGCGCGGCGGGTACGTCAACTCGCAGGTCTTCGACCACACCTCGGTGCTGCGCTTCCTGGAGGTGGTGACCGGTGTCCAGGAGCCCAACATCTCCCAGTGGCGCCGCACCGTCTGCGGCGACCTGACGAGCTGCTTCGACTTCACCAAGCCGGACTTCTCGATCCCCCAACTGCCGGACACCAACGCGCTGATGGCCAAGGCGGACGCCGGCGCCAAGCTGCCGCCGGTGGCCCTGCCGGCGCTGGGCACCCAGTCGATGCCCAGCCAGGAGCGCGGCACCCGCCCGCACCGCGCGCTGCCGTACCGTCCGTGGGCCGAGGTGGAGGTGGACCGCGCCACCGGCAAGGTCACCTGCACGATGACCAACTTCGGGAAGGTCGGCTACCACTTCACGGTCTACCCGAACATCCTGCAGCCGTTCGCGGGCACCCCCTTCACGGTGGCGCCGGGCGCGAGCCGCACGTACGTGTGGGACGCGGCCACCACCGACGGCCGGTACGACTTCACGGTGCACGGCGCGGACGGCTTCGTCACCCGGTTCGCCGGCACGGTGGTGCGCCTGGAGCAGGAGGACGTGCCGGCCCCGATCGTCACGGCCGACCTGCGCGACCCGCGCTCGATCCGCTTCGAGCTCGCCAACGACGGTGCGGGCCAGGTGAGTTTCACCGCCGCCGGGAACGACTTCGCCGGCACCCCGCAGACCGTCTGGGTCGACGCGGGCCGCACCACCACCATCGACTGGCCGCTGGACGCGGCCGGCCGCTACGACGTCACGATCACCGCCGGCACCGGCACGCGCTTCGCCCAGCGCTACGCCGGCACCGCGCACCAGGTCTGACGCACCCGCTGAGCACCGCTGCCGCGCCGACCCCCGCAGGGTCGGCGCGGCAGCGGCGTTTCACACCGTCAGAGCCGTCAGGGCCGTCAGAGCCGTCAGCGGGCGGCGAGCAGGCCCGGCAGCTCGGCCACCGAGCCGAGCACGTGGGTGGCCCCGTCCGCCGTCAGCCGCTCGGCGCCGTGCGCGCCGGTGAGCACGCCCGCGACCACCGCGGCGCCGGCCCGGGTGCCGGTGAGCATGTCGTAGCCGGTGTCGCCGACCACCGCGAGCTGGTGGACCGAGTCCGTCGCGGTGCGCAGCAGGGCGGTGAGCGCCAGGTCGGGGAAGGGCCGGCCGCGCCCGGCCTCGGCGGGGCAGAGCGTCAGGTCGGCGATCTCCTCCCAGCCCAGCGCGCCCAGGATGCGGTCCTGGGTGGCCCGCGAGAAGCCGGTGGTGAGGACCACCTTTCGGCCCTGACCGCGCAGTTCGGCGATCGCCTCGGCGGCGCCCGGCAGCGCCGCGCAGTGCCCGGCGTCGACCAGGTCGTGGTAGGCCCGCTCGAAGGCGGAGTTGGCCCGCTGGGCCTTCTCCTCGGCGCCGAACAGGTGGCGGAAGACCGAGATCTTCGACTCGCCCATGGTGAGCCGGACGTGCTCCAGCATGGTGCGGTGCTCGGGGCTGCCGGCCTCGACGCCCAGCTCGCCCGCGGCGGCCTGGAAGGCCTGCTCGACCAGGCCGTCGTCGGCCACGGTGGTGCCGGCCATGTCCAGGACGACCAGGCGGATATCGGTGCTGCTCATGACTGTGGTGCCCTTAACTGTGGTGGTGGAGGGGACGGGTGCGGTCCGGGCCTCAGAGCCCGAGGGTCTCGGCGGTGGTCTCGGCGATCGCCGGGGAGCAGGTCATGCCGCGCCCGCCCGGCCCGGTGACCAGCCAGACGCCGCCGGCGACCTGCTCGCGGTGCACCACCCGGGTGGTGTCGGTGCACTGGGCGTAGACGCCGGCCCAGCGGTGGCGCACGCGCGGCAGCGGTCGGCCGAGCAGGTCCTCGGCCACCTCGGCCAGGTGCTCGTACGGCTCCTCGACCACGTCGAAGGAGAACGGGTGCTCGTACTCGTGGGTGTCGCCGATGGTCAGCCCGCCGTCGCGGCGCTGGACCATCAGCAGCTGCATCTTGTGCTCGTCGGCGACCGGCGCCTGCGGCTGCCCGGCCCGCAGCTCCTCCAGCGCGCTGCCGGCGAAGGCCGGGTAGTAGCGGAAGCTGTCGCCGTCGGCGACCGAGGTGGTCAGCGCCTCGCCGAGCGGGTCGGTCTGCATCATCTGCAGCCGCACCCGGCGCACCGGCAGCTCGGGGGCCAGCTCGCGGACCAGGCCGCCCAGCCAGGCGCCGGTGCACAGGATCACCACGTCGCCGGTGTGCAGCTGGCCGTGGTCGTCGCGCACCGCGTGCTCGCCGACCACCTCGCGCACCTCGCGCCCGGGCAGGAAGGTGTAGCGGCCGCTGGCGAGCAGGGCCTCGCGCAGCGCGGGCTGCGCGGTGCGCGGCTCGACGACGGCGTCGCGCTCGCAGTGCAGGGCGCCCAGCAGCGTGCCGCGCAGGGCCGGGTTGACCGCCCGGGTCTCGGCCGCGTCCAGCAGGCGAAAGCCCCGCTCGGCGGCGTCGGGCCGGGTCATCGCCTGCTCGGCGACGGCGAGTTCGAGCTCGGTGCGGATCGCGGTGAGCGAGCCGTTGGGCCGAAAGCCCAGCGCCGGCACCCGCTCGCCGATCCGCTCCCACAGCTCGCGGGCGCGCCGCGCGGTGGCCAGCTCCTCCCCGCCCAGGCGCCCGCTGACCCAGACCAGGCCGAAGTTGCGCACCGAGGCGCCGCGCGCCTCGGCCTCGCGCTCCAGGTGGACCACCTCGTGACCGCGCTCGACGGCCTGCCAGGCGTGCATGGTGCCGACGACGCCTGCTCCAACGACTATGACTCTCATGGCGACCAGGCTGCGTGGTGGAGGTGACCGTCAGGTGTCCGGGCGGCGACCCGCGAACCAACAATCACCAAGTTGTACAGACAACCCATCACCGGGCGTCGCCCGCCCGAGTCCACCGGCGGCTCAGCGCCGCACGGTCGCCCGCAGGTAGTTGCGGCGCCCGAAGTGCGGCTCGTCCACGGCCGTCAGCTCCTCCACCTGGAAGCGGTAGAGCGCCGCCGCCCCGCCGCCCGCCAGGAACAGCGCCCGCACCTGCGGGTCCTGCGCGAAGGCGGGGTAGCGGCCCTGGTAGGCGGCCAGCGCGGCCTGGGCCTGGTGGCCCCAGGCCTCACCGGCCCGCCCGGTCAGCTGCAGTCCGCGCAGTTGCTCGCCGAAGAGCGGCGGCGGCAGGAAGACGGTGGCCGCGGCCCGGGCCTGCTCGGACAGGTGCAGGCTGTGCCGGGTGGAGCGCTCGCTGACGAAGTACAGCACCAGGTCGTCGTCGAAGGCGTAGAAGGCGAGGTTGGCGTGCGGGCCGTGCTCGGGGCCGGCGGTGGCGAGGGTCAGCACCATGGACTCGGCCAGCAGGCCCTCGACGCCCTTGCGCAGTTCCTCGGCGGGCCATTCGCCCTGCGTGACGTCGAGTTGGTACGGCATGGTTGCGTCCCTCCGACCGACCGTTGACCCTGCCTGACAGCAGGCGGAACCAGCAGGACCGGTCCTGACGGGACGTCGGCCCGGCCCTCATGCTGCTCCTGCCGACACGGCGGCACAAGGGGTCGATGATCCGCGGCCCGGCGCCCCGGGCGGGCACGCGAAAGCCGGGCCGACGCCTCGCGTCGACCCGGCTCCCGGACACCTCAGCGCAGCGCCGACTCCCGCGCCCCGGCCGCCGCGCCGACCGGCCCGGCGCCCAGGAAGGTCGCCGGCGCCCCGGCCCGCAACCGTTCCACCAGCGGCGCCGCCCGCCCGGCGGCCACCGTCAGCGGGAGGGCGACCAGCACCCCGACCAGCGCGCCGATCAGCACGTCGTGCGGGTAGTGCACCCCGACCCAGACCCGGGAGGCGCCCATCAGCGCGGCGCAGAGCAGCGCGAGCGCGCCGAGCCGGCGCGAGGCGAACCAGAGCGCGGTCGCCGCCGCGAAGGCGATCACCGTGTGGTTGCTGGGGAACGACCAGTCGTCGGCGGCCGGGCAGCTCTCCAGCGGCACGCTGCCGGCGATCTGCCGGCACGGCCTGACCTCCGCCACCAGGCTCTTGAAGACCGAGTTGGCCACGTAGGCGGCCACCACCACCAGCGGCGCGGCCAGCACCCTGGCCATCACCACCGCGTCCGCCCGCCGGGCCTGCCACCAGGCCCAGAGCATGAAGACCGCGAACAGGCCCAGGCCCAGGTCGGACCAGGTCGTGACGGCCTGGTCGAACCAGTGCGGGGCGTGGGCCGCCCAGCCGGTCACCGTGGTGTACAGGCCACCGTCGATGCCGCTGCCGTCATAGGCGAGCGGGAGCGCCGCAACCATCAGACCTCCTTGTCGGGGCCGGCCTGGGCACGGGCACGCGCGGCCTTGCGGGCGCGGAACAATTCGAGCGCAATCGGGATCACAGAGACAACTACTACCAGACCGATGATCGGGAGCAGGTATGTGTCGATGCTGGGCACCGTCGAGCCCAGCGCGTAGCCGGCCAGCACCACCCCGACCGTCCAGAGCACCCCGCCCAGCACCTGCCAGAGGGTGAAGGTGCGCACCGGCACCCCGAGCGCGCCGGCCATCGGGTTGAGCACCGTGCGCACCACCGGGATGAACCGGGCCAGCACGATCGCCTTGCCGTAGCCGTACTTGGCCAGCAGTTCCTCGGCCCGCTCGGCACCCTGGCGCAGGCTGCGGCGCTCGGTGCGCTCCAGCAGCGGCCGCCCGCCGCGCTGTCCGATCACGTAGCCGACCTGGGCCCCGGCCAGCGCCCCGAGCATCGCGCAGAGGATCACCTGCCAGAGCACCAGGTGCGGTCCCTTGTGCTCACCGGGCACGCAGAGCAGGCCGGCGGTGAAGAGCAGCGAGTCACCGGGCAGGAAGAAACCGACCAGCAGACCGGTCTCGGCGAACAGGATGGCGGCGATGCCGAGGGCTCCGAAAGCCGCGAGCAGCGACGAGGCGTCGAGCACGTTCACGGCCAGCAGGGTGGTGGAGGGCAAGGTTGGCGGACCTCTCATACTGAGGGAGGCGGTCCTGCGGAACGCGCCCCGACCGTCTACAGTGACGTAGACGGTCTACACGACTGTAGACGACGACTGGAGGCCACGTCGACATGCCGGAAGTGCCCGCCGCGCGCCGTCTGTCCGGCGAGCTCGAGTCCCAGGTGCTGGCCGCCCTGTGGGCCGCCCACCAGCCGCTCACCCCGCAGGACGTCCAGCTGGCCCTCGGCGGCGAACTGGCCCGCACCACGATCGCCACGATCCTGGCCCGGCTGCACGACAAGGGGACCGTCGAGCGCACCCGCGCCGGACGGGCCTACGCCTACACGCCGACCGTCCAGGACCCCGCCGGGCTCGCCGCCCGCCGGATGCGCACCGAACTGGACCGCGAGCAGGACCGTTCCACCGTGCTGGCCCGGTTCGTCTCGGACCTCTCCGACGCCGACGAGCGCCTGCTGCGCGAACTGCTGGGCGAGGCCCCCGACCGCGCGGCCGGCCCCGGGCACGGCGAGGGCGGTGAGCGGTGATCCTCGCCGTCTGGGCCCCCTTCGTGGTCCCCTTCCTCGCCGCACCGGCCGCCCGGCGACTGGCCGACGCGCTCGCACCGCGGGCCGCCTCCTGGGTGCTGGCGACCACCGCCGTCCTGCTGGCCGGCGCGAGCGCCGGCTCGCTGGGGCTGCTGGCCGGCGCCGGACTGCTGCCCTTCCTGCTGGTCGCCGCGCTCGGCCACCTCAGCGCGCCCTGGTTCGCCGAGCCCTCCCCCGCCGCCGTGCTGGCCGCCGCCCTGGCGGGGGGCGCGCTGCTGGCCACCGGAGAGCTGGGTCGGCGCACCGCGCACCACCAGTACACCGACCTGCGCCGCGCCCGCACCGCGCTGGGCCACCGCCCGCAGCCGGGCCGGGGCCGCGGCCACCGGCACGAGGACCACCCGCTCGCGGTCCTGGACGACGACCGCGCCGACGCCTACGCGCTGCCCGGACGCCCCGGGCGGATCGTGGTCACCACCGGGATGCTGCGCGCCCTGCCGGCCCCCGAGCGGGCCGCGCTGCTCGCCCACGAACGGGCCCACCTGACCTGCCGCCACCACCTCTTCCTGGCCGCCGCCGAGTACGCGGCGGTGCTGCACCCCGCCCTGCGCGCGCTGCGCGCCCCGCTCGGCTTCCACCTGGAGCGCTGGGCCGACGAGGCGGCGGCCCGCTCGGTCCGGGAGCGGACGGGGGCCGACCGCGCGGGGGGGCGCGCCC
>NZ_BAAALF010000051.1:0-3697 GCF_039528135.1 Kitasatospora nipponensis
GGGCCTTCGGCCCTCCGTTCGCCATCGCCCTTCGGGCGGTGGGCGGACCCGCTCCGCGTGTCCGTGGCCTGACCTTCGGTCAGGCCGGCCCACGCGAAGCGTGGGCCTGTCGGTCACTCCGCTTCGCTCCATTCCCTCCGATGGCTGAGCCCTGATCACATCACTGATCTGGGTTTTTTATTGATGTCACGACAGGCTGGCTGGGAGTGGGGTGGCTGCTCGGGGGCGCGTGCGGGTCGGCTTCACTCCCGCCAGATTGGTCTAGACCGTGGCCCCAGTCCACTGTTTCACCTCCATGGGGGCCGGGGTGCGCTACCTTGGGATGGTGAGCAACGAGACCAAGTGTATCAACCCTTCACTGTCAGATGATCCCGCCGTACTGGGCCTGTGGACTCCACTTCTGGCGGATTCCCCAGAATCCGATCGCCCGACTGATAGCCTGCCGGATAGCTGTCGTGAAGTGACTTGAGTTTCCAGTCCGAAGCTTTCCGGTCGTCGGCTGTTGAATGTATCAGGACCGCGCTGCCAGGGAATCCCGCGAATTGCCGTGTGCGGGGTCGTGAATTCGGGTGAGGGGAGAGAAGTTCCGTGGGTGTCGTAAAGCCGGGCCTGCTGGCCGTGGAAGCCGCGAAGGGGGTCACACTACGGGGGCATCAGGAGGAGGCCCTGGCGGCCATCGTGCGGGGCCTGACGCTGCGTCCGGGGCAGGTGGCGCCGAACGGGTTGCGGGTGACGGTGCAGATGGCCACCGGCACCGGCAAGAGCTATGTGGGGGCGGTGGCCGGGCAGCGCCTGGCGCCCCGCGGCGTGGTCCTGGTCGTGGTGCCCACCCTGAACCTGCTGCTCCAGATGATGGGCTCGTGGCGGGAGGCCGGCCGAGCCGGGCAGATGCACGCGGTGTGCTCCCTGATGCAGAAGGAGCTCCCGGCCGGGGTGCTGGCCTCCACCAAGGGGTTCATCGTCGGGGACTGGATCGCCAAGGCAGCCAAAAGCCGGCGCCCGCTCACGCTGTTCGCCACCTACGCCTCGGCCGGAGCGGTGCGCGACGCCTACGCCTACTGGGCGAAGGAGAAGCAGGAACTGCTGCCCGAGCTGGACCTGATGGTCTGCGACGAGGCGCACCGCTCCTCCGGCAGCGTCGAGAAGTCGTGGACGGTGGTGCACGACCAGGCTCAGATTCCGGCGGCCCGCAGGTGCTACATGACCGCCACCCCCCGGATCTGGGCGCCGCCGACGCGGATGGTCAAGGCCCGCGAAGGGGCCCACCAGCCGCTGCCGGAGGAGCTGGCGGTGTCCATGGACGACGTACGTGTCTACGGGCCCCACGTGTTCTCGCTGGGACTGGCCGAGTCGATCGAAAAATCCCTCTTGGCACCGTTCGAGGTGGTGGTGCTGGAGCTGCGTGACCCGCTCGCCGACCGGGACAAGGCCAAGACCCAGCCGGTCCCCTGGGGCGCGGGGGTGGGTGAGGCGCAGGACGGGAGCGAGGACGAGGTGCCGGCCGAGCACCTGGCCGCGATGCAGGCCGGGCTCCTCAAAGTGGCCGCCGAGCGCGCCCTGCAGCGCACCATCACCTTCCACAACCGCACCCTTGAGGCCCGGTATTTCAGCGAGACACTGAACCAGACGGTCGAGCGGCTGCACTTCCAGAACCCGGAGAAATATCCTGAGGAAATCTGGGCGCAGTGGCTCGCCGGAGAGCACTCCGTGGATTTCCGCGAGGAGATCATCGGCGAGTTCGGGCAGAGCGAGGAAGACGACGGCCTGAGCTACCGAGTGATCTCTCAGTGCAAGATCATGGGCGAGGGAGTCGATATCCCGAATGCAGACTCGATCCTCCTCATGGGCCGGGGCAGCATGGTCGATATCGTCCAGGCCGTCGGTCGGGCCCTGCGGATGAAGCCCGGCGAGGGCAAGATCGCGAGCCTTATCGTGCCCGTCTTCCTCAAGCCCGGAGAGAATCCCGGTGACATCCTGGAGTCGGACAGCTACGGTGGGCTCGTCAAAATCCTGACCGCTTTGAGGTCACACGACACCCGCATGGTCGAGGCCCTGGCGGTGCCCCAGAAGTCCGGGAAGCGGACCACCGGGCGCAGCGCCGAGGCAGTCTTCGCCCCAGGTGAGGGCAGTGGCGGGAGTGCTGGTGGGGCGGGGGCGTTCACGTTGCCGGTGCGGTTCGAGAGCGACCCGGGTGATGACGTCCTGGCGCTGTTCATCGCATCAAGGGTGCTGACGAGTGAAACGCAGTTGTGGCGTGAGGCGATCGGTCACGTACGGCACTGGTTCAAGGAGACCGGCGGTCTCGATGTTCCCTATTCGGCACTGGTCGGAGAAAACCAGAACTTCCCTTTGGGTAAGTGGTTGTCGGATCGGCGGGTGGAGAATGCCGCCGGCGAACTGGCGTCATGGCGCGTGACGCAGCTGGACGGGTTCGGGATGATCTGGTCCGTCAGCGATGCCCGCTTCGAGGCCGGCCTCGACTGGGCGCGGGTCTGGGCGAAGGACCACGGCGGGAGCCTGGCAGCCCCGGCGCGGGCCTCCGTCGGCGGCTACGCCATCGGCACGTGGCTGTCCGAGCTGAGGGCGGCGGCGCAGGTGCCGGCCGGGGAGCAGGGGGCGCTGGCCCCGGAGCGGCGCCGGGCGTTGGAGGAGATCGACCCGTGGTGGTGCCCCACCTGGCCAATCACCTGGCAACGCACCTACGCAACCGCCCGGCAGTGGTGGCTCGAGTCCGACGGCCATGTCGACTGGACCGTCCTGCCGCAGGACACCGTGTTCGAGGGCGAGCAGCTCGGCCGCTGGGCCGCGGCGCAGCGGGCCAGCTGGCCCGGCCTGGAGGAGGACCAGCGGGACCTGCTGGCCGCGATCGGCATCGCCGAGGACCAGGAGCTCGCGGCCGCTCGGGCAGCAGCCGCAGCGAAGCCCAAGGTCTCCCGCACGGACCGGTTCCAGCAGGGCCTAGCGGCCCTGGCGCAGTTCGTCGAGCGGGAGCGCCACGCCAACGTCCGGCGGCCTCACAAGGAGCCACTGGAGGTCGTCGAGGCCGGTCCCGGGGGTGAGGAGCAGGTGATCGTGTCGCACTTCGCTCTGGGTACCTGGCTCAACAACCAAAAGGCCCGCCGGGCGAAGCTGACGCCGCGCCAGCTCGCGCAGCTCGCCGAACATGGCGTGGAGTGGTCATGAGCGAGATGAAGCAGGTGGTGGTGACTCGATGGCGGGTGCGGTATCCGGCTCAGGGACACACCGGCAAGGTGATCCGAACGCGAAGCAGTGCGCCCGACTGAGTGCGCCAGGCTGACCGGGTGGAGGGCGTGGGGCAGGATTCGGTGGGGGGGCGAGCCCCGTCGTCGGTCCGGTGAGACAGGCTGCGGTATTTCGGCCAGCATGGCCCGGACGAGTCGGCCTAGAAGGCGTAGAGCCACGACTACAAGGGCAGCCACCGTCGTAGCTGAGCCCTCCGCGCCTTCCGCCGCCAGTAGGCAGCGCTATGACGGGCGGTGAGCGTGAGCGGGTGGTCCGGGCCCGACACCCGAACCCGATCCGGGAGCAGCTCCGCAAAGGCGGCCGCGGCGCCCACCGCATCACCTGCCTCACCCTGCCAGTCGGCGGCGCTATGCCGGGCGTTGAGGGTGTCCGGGTGCTCCGGGCCCGACACCCGAACCCGATCCGGGAGCAGCTCCGCAAAGGCGGCCGCGGC
>NZ_BAAALF010000051.1:3795-4423 GCF_039528135.1 Kitasatospora nipponensis
GCGCCCGCCGCATCACCTGCCTTACCACGCCAGAAGGCAGCGTTATACCGGGCGTTGAGGGTGTCCGAATGGTCCGGCCCCGACACCCGAACCCGGGCCGCAACCAGCTCAGCGAACGCGGCCGCGGCACCCGCCGCATCACCCGCCTCACCCCGCCAGTCTGCGGCTCTATGCCGAGCGGTGAGGGTGTCCGGATGGTCCGGGCCCGACACTCTTACCCGGGCAGCGACCAGCCTGGCGAAGGCGGCCGCGGCGCCCACCGCATCACCCGTCTCAGCACGCCAGTAGGCGGCCTGGTACCGGGCGGTGAGCGTGTCCGGATGGTCCGGCCCCGACACTCTTACCCGGGCAGCGACCAGCCTGGCGAACACGGCCGCGGCGCCCACCGCATCACCCGCCTTACCACGCCAGTAGGCGGCCTGGTACCGGGCGGTGAGCGTGTCCGGGTGCTCCGGCCCCGATACCCGCACCCGATCCGGGAGCAGCTCCGCAAAGGCGGCCGCGGCGGCCGCCGCATCACCCGCCTCACCCTGCCAGTCGGCGGCCTCGTGCCGGGCGTTGAGGGTGTCCAGGTGGTCCGGCCCCGACACCCGCACCCGATCCGCAACCAGCCCAGTGAACGCGGCCG
>NZ_BAAALF010000051.1:4523-46558 GCF_039528135.1 Kitasatospora nipponensis
CCGCAACCAGCCCAGTGAACGCGGCCGCGGCACCCGCCGCATCACCCGCCCTACCCCGCCAGTAGGCAGCGCCATGCCGGGTGCTAAGGGTGTCCGGATGGTCCGACCCCAACACACGCACCCGATCCGCGACCAGCTCAGCAAGGGCAGGCGCGGCTCCCGCCGCATCACCCGCAGCCGACCGCCAGTAGGACGCGTTGTCACGGGCGTTGAGTGTCTGGGGGTGGTCCGGCCCCAGCACCTGGATCTGGTCCTTCACGAGTTCTGCGAGTGCTGCTGCGGCGCCGGCGGCATCGCCTGTCTCGCCGCGCCAGTAGGCGAGCATGTGCCTGGCGAGTAGGACGCCGGGGTGGTGGGGGCCGAGGATTCTCAGCGCGTCGTCCTGCAGTTCGTCGAGGGCGGCGACCGCGCCGGCCGGGTCTCCGGCCTGGCCTCGCCAGTGCGCGAGCGCGGCACGGGTGTCGAGGGTGTCGTGGTGCGCTGGGCCTTGCAGGCGTAGCCGGTCGTCTAGGAGGTGGGTGAGCACGGTGGTGGCGCCGGCGGCGTCGCCGGCCTCGCCTCGCCACCATGCGAGCTGGTGGCGGGTGTGGAGGGTGTCGGGGTGGTCGGTGCCCAGGATGTTTGTTGCGCGGGCCTGGAGTTCGGTGAGGTCGGCGGCGGCGCCGGGGGCGTCGCCCGCTTCGCCTCGTAGCTGGGCGAGTTGTCGGCGGGTAACGAGGGTGTCGGGGTGATTCGGGCTCAGCACCCGGGTCTGGTCGTCGCCCAGTGCGGTGAGCGCGGTCGCGGCGCGGGCTGCGTCGCCGGCCTCCCCCTGCCACCGGGCGTGTTCGTAGCGGGCCTTGAGTGTGTCCGGATGCTCTGGCCCGAGGTTTCGGGCCGCGGTCGCGACGAGCGGGTCGAAGTAGTCGCGGGCTGCCGCGACCTGGCCGCTGTCACCGAGGCTGCGCCCGGCGCGGAACAGCACCGGATGCGCCGCGGCCTTGAGCAGATGCTCTTCGGCGCAGTCCCGTAGTGCGGCGGTGTTGGCGCGCAGGGCTCCGGCGAGAGCGGTGTCGCGTTCCACTTCTGGCCAGGCCGCCGTCAGGGCGTCGGCAGCGGTGCCTGCGAGCCGCTGGTACTGGTCGGGGGTGATGGTGTCGCGGACGGCGCGCTGGAGGAGTTGGTGGACGCGGACGGAGGCGCTCGGGTGCTCGGGGGTGTGGGTGATCAGGCTTAGCCGGTCCAGTGTCCCCAGCGCGTCCGCCGCCTCGACGGCGCCGACCGGCTGGCCGGTGGTGGTGTGGCGGCCGGTGTAGTCGCGGTGGGCGGTGAGGTGGGCGAGGACGACCTCGTCGGTCAGGACCGCCTGGGGGATGCCGTTCGGGTCCAGGAACGCGGCCAGCTCCAGCATCGGGCGAGCCAGCCCCGCCGGCGGCATCGCATCGGCCCTTTCGATCGACAGCTCCCACGCAGTCGCTGCTGTGTGGGGGTGCCCGTCCGGCAGTCGCTTGGGCGCGGCGTCGGCGAGGCGCGCCGCGCGGTCGGCCAGGCGCTCGCGGTATTCAGCGCAGTTGGTCTTGGTGTCGATGAGGTAGGCGGCGGCCTGGGCCAGGGCGAGCGGAAGGTGGCCGATGTCGGCAGCGAGGGCGGCGAGCTGGTCGGCGGGTTCGGTCCGCCCGCGGTCTGCGAGGGCGTCGGTGAGGTGGGCGATGGCCTCGGTGGGAGTGAACAGGCCGACCTCAATCAGGTGGCGTCGGTGGCCTGTCAGGGCGGCGTCTTTGCGGCGGGTGGTCGCCAGGATCCGGCCGGTGGGCGGCACGGCGGGCGGCCACAGGCCGTCCAGGTCCTCGGGGTCGGTGATGTCGTCCAGGACCACCAGCCAGCGGCACGGCCGCTGGGGAGCGGGCTCCAGCCAGGCCAGGAATGCCTCAGCGGCGGCGGGGTCGGCGGGGTCCGCGGCCAGGAGTTCGGCGGCGGCTTGGGCGTAGCGGGCCACGACCGCCTGGCGGCTGGTCGCGGTCACCCACACGAGAACGTCCAGTTCTCCCGCCTGCCAGGCGGTGCGGGCGTAGTCTGCGGCGAGCTGGGTCTTGCCGACCCCGCCCATCCCCGACAGCACCCCACCCGCGGCCGCGCGGGCGCCCTCTACCTCCGCCGTCCCGCCGGCCGCCAGCACCCGGCGCAGCCTTGCCCGCTCGGTGCGGTCCTGGAAGCTCGCTGCGGTGGGCGGGATCATGCCCACCTGGTGCGGCCACGGTGCGCGGGTCTGGGCAGCGGCGGGGTAGTAGACGTTCTGGGTGCCTTTGCCCAGGACCGGGCCGTGGAAGCCGCCGCCGGAACGGAACTCGAGGTGGTCGCCAACCGGGCCGGTGCCGGACCCGGGCTGCGGGTGCTGCCCCGTCACTGCGGCTTGGTGCCGTAGTGGATGTGCTGGACGCCCTTGCCCTGTACGGGGCCGTTGAACGTGCCGTGGGAGAAGTTGATCCGGTCACCCGCCCCGTCCGCGGTGTCGGCGTCGCGGTCGGCCTGGAGAGACTGCAGGTGCGCAACGATCTCTGCCAACGCCTCGGCGAAGCCCGGATCCCGCTCGGTGGCCTCCTCCAGCGAATCCGTCAGCCGGCGGTGTGTGCGCTCCGTGAGCTCCTCGCGGCCTGCGGTCGCCTCCTCGACGACCATCCCGAGGGCCGGATCCTGCCCGAGCTTCGCCCCGACCACCTCGTGCAGCCGGTCCATACCCGCGTCCACCGCCCGGTCGACCTCCCCGTCCAACCGACCCGCGATCCGCCCGGCCTTCCGCACGGCCCACGCGAACACGTAACCAACCACGATCTCAACGCCCGGAACCATGTCCCGACCCCCTCCACCCGGACACACTGACAACACGTCAGACGGTAGTACCCGCCCCCCTTCCACCACACCCCAAACAACCGACTTCCATCAAGGGCACCGAAGCGTCAAGGCGATCAGCTCGGCCGATGGGTGCTCGTCCAGCGCGCTGGCCGGGTGGTCCAGATTGTCGGAGGAACAGCAGGAGTTGCTGGCGGCGCTCGGCATCGCCAAGGACTACGTGCTCGCCAAGGAGGCAGCGGCGAAGGCAGAGCGGACGGCGGGCCCGGAGCCTGCCCTCAACAGCCACTCAGCCATCAAAAGCTGTCCGCAGGGAGGGTCGTGGCCTGAGCCTGAGCAGTGGCCAGCTGTGGGTTTTCGGGTGTCCAGCAGGGATTTTGGGCGAGTTGGACGCATTCCCAGAGGGACTTGATGGTGTCGGGTCGGCCGTTCAGGGTGGTAACAAGGGTGGCGATGTCAGGCCACGAGAAGTGGGTTCCGTCGAGGATGGCGGCGACCTGGTCTGCAGTGAGGCTCGCGCAGGTGCGGGCAAGGGCGGCCGGGTCGGGCTGGTGGGCTGCAAGATAGAGGCCTTGCAGAGCGGCCGTAAGGTCGGCGCGGGCTTGGGCTTCGGCCTGGGGGCGGCCAGCGAAGAACGGGCGGGATGCCCTATGCCCGTGGGCTTCCTCCCACAGGACGCGTAGAGGTTGGTGGTCCACGCCGCAGGCCATCGCGAAACGGCTGACAATATCCCAGCCCGGGGTTCGTGTGCCGGCGAGCATGCGGGAGACATACGAGGGGGAGACGCGAGCCTCAGTTGCCAGCCCGCGCATGGTCTTGCCAGAGGCGCGCTGGACGTGTGACAGGGCGCTGGCGAGCCGGGCTTCGGGGGGCTGGGTGTCATCGCTGGCGCGTCGGCGTCTGCCGGTGTTGTGGACGAGGGACGGGCTTGGACTCGGGCGTCGGCGCTCGCTGCGGCGGTGGACGAGCCGGGCCCCGCGTTCCTCCGCCCAACGGCTGCGGGCGGTTTCGGTGCTGACACCCAAGACCTTGGCGATGTCCGCCCAGCGAATGTCCCTGCCCCGAGCCTGAAGGACGATCGCCATGACGGTGTCCTCCAGCTCCCTACTCAGGGCGCCTACCGCTTCGAGTTCGGCGTAGTCGCTGATCCGCGGGTCGGTGGACTTCGCGATGTTGCGCAGGCGCTTGGCATGGTCAGCCAGTGTCTCAGTGAGCTGGCGGACCACGCGGTCGTACAGCATTGCCTGCTCGGGCTGCGGGGCCTGAGGGGCAGCACGGTGGGCTGCCGCACGGCAGCGCGCGCTGCAAAAGCGCGGCAGCCGGCCCCTCTTGGCCGCGCGCGTGAAGGGTTTGAGGCACTGCTCGCACTCCAGGTGCCTGCCGGTGGCAGGTTCCTTGGTCATTTCCCGTCCTTGGAAGGCCGCAGGTCCCGCGAACGGGTGAGACCTAGCGGCCGGGTTTCGTTGCGAAGAGGCCAGCAATCTTGTCGGGGCGTACGAATTCCCCGCAGGGCTGGCAGCACCGCCGGGAAACGGTCGCTGGCCACTCCCCTCGCGCCATCGTGCGCGAGAGGGTGACCGACGGTCCGACTTCACATACGACGTTCCAGGTAGATGTAGGAGCGGTTGGCAATTCGGCCAGCCGCCCACATCACGCTGGCCGTCCCGAGGCCGGAGGCTGCACTGTGCCAGAGCAGCGAGGAAATACCGGCAATCGCCACAAGCAGGCCACCTTTCAAAAGTACCCGGATGTCAACGGCCTTGCCGGCCCCCCTGGCGATCCGGGCAGGCATGTTAGGTTCGGTGACACCAGCTTGCCCGTGCACCATGGGCAGGCACTGGTTCCGGTCAGGACTCATACGCGAGCTCCTTGATCGATAAGTGTTGTGGTAGAGCCCCGGCATTCGGTTTCTGAGGCCCGCCGGGGCTCTCCGTATGCGCGACACTACAGCGGGATCACCCGGGCCCGTTAACCACTCATCGGCTTAATTGACGTACCCACGTTCATATTCGAACAAGTCGATCAAAATCATTCAGGTTCGATCGAATATCGATCCTTCGATGCCATTATTCTAACTTTTCCTTTCGCGTTGTGGGATCGGTTCGATCTGTCAAGACGGACGATAGATAAATTTCCGTGTCCGCTGCCCGGCCATCGTCCCTCCGAGTCCACGACTGGACCTACTGGCACCACGGCAAGAACACCCGTAGCAGTTCACAACGTTGACAGCGCGCACAATGCGCCTGCGCGTCAACACATCGGCTCCATGGGCCAAGTCGGCTATGACTCAACTGATCCCACGTAGTCCCACCAAATCAACCAGTGCCTATCTACAGCCGGCTGCCCCACATCTACCAAGCAAGACTCCACTGCGGGGAGGTCCGGCCCTCTCACGGTGGATTGGGGTGGGGCGCTGGACATTCAGGGCCAGCAGGGCGGCCCCGGACGAGTCGGCGGGCCAGGCACCGTCGAGATGTCGCCGTCCGAAGCCGCCGAGCCGACCCCGAAGTGCGCGGGCCCCGTACAACGGAGCGTCACCCTGGCGTCGGGCTGGCCCACCCACGAGTGACGAACCGTCAGGCTCCGTCGCCGTGCTGCTACGAACGGTGCCATGATCATCGCTCGCGTTCTGCGACCCGCCATCCTGCTCGCTCTCGCCACGGCGCTCTTGGCGGGTCTCACCACCACGCCCGCCTCCGCCGCGGCGGCCCACGGCCACCGTTCCCCCGGACGGGTCGTCAACACCACCCTGTACGACGGGATCGAGGCACTACCCATCGCTCCGGAGGACCGCACCGGCTACGTCCGCACCGCTTTCCGGCACTGGATCGATGCCGACAAGGACGGCTGCAACACCCGTAAGGAAGTGATCATCGCCGAGGCGGTGGAGGCCCCCACGGTCGGGCCGGGCTGTTCACTGACCGGCGGCCGCTGGTACTCCGCCTACGACGGTGTCACCGTCACCGACTCCGGCGCCCTGGACGTCGACCACCTGGTCCCGCTCGCCGAGGCCTGGGACTCCGGCGCCTCCGCCTGGAGCCCCCAGGAGCGCGAGGCCTACGCCAACGACCTGGGCGAGGACCGCGACCTGATCGCCGTCACCGCCCGCTCCAACCGCCAGAAGGCCGACAAGGACGTCACCGACTGGCTCCCCATGCCCAGCTACGTCTGCACGTACATCACCGACTGGACCGTCGACAAGACCCGCTGGGGCCTGACCGTCGACGCCGCGGAGAAGGACCGCCTCCACCAGCTCGCCGCCGGCTGCGCGAACGAGCCGATCACCCTCGAACTGGCCCGCTGACCCAACGACCCGATCCAGGAGTCGTCCGGGTCGCCTACGCCACCGGGTTCAGCGGCGCACCGTTTCGCTCCACGGCCACGCCGGCGATCCGGACCTCCACCACCTCGCGACCCAGCTCCTCATCGAGCACCACCACGATCTCAGGGGTCGGGGCGAGCGCGCGCAGCTTCTCCTCGACCGCCCAGCCGCGGCGCTCGGCCGCGGCCTGGACCATCACCGGGTGCGCTGCGATCGCTGCGACCGTGGTCCTGTAGACACCGCGCAGCTCGACCTCGCGGGCCAGGTCCTCCTCGCGCCACGGCTGCTCCTGGACGCCGGCGCCGGCAGCTGCGGCGGCCGCGCGCCGGGCCAGCGTCATCTCCCACGCGTGAACGTCCAGGGCTCGCCGGGCGGCGCCGCGCGCACGCTGCAGGTCGATGAGGTCTTCGGGCAGGGGCTGGTCTTCGGACATGGTCTCGGATCCTAGGGTCGAGTCGGGCGACGGTTGGGGTCCGCTCCGGGCGGCGCGCCGAGTGGGCGCCCCGGGCGGAGCAGCGGGCGGGTCACATCACGACCAGCACCTCGTCTGGCGTTCGGGAACCTGGCGCGGTGGGTGCCGGACCCGGCGTTGCTGGGCGCCCTGCTGGCGTTCGGGTCAATGCCGGCCTCGGGGATGGCCGGTCCCCGGTTGCGTCGTGGGAAGGCTGTGGGCGCTGCTTGGGAGAGGCGAGGGCGGCTGGGCGCAGGCTGGTGACTCCGAAGCGGCGGCCGATGCGGTCGATGATCGGCTCGAGGGTGCGGGCGTCCTCGATGGCGCGGTCGAAGGTGAGTTGCTCGGCCGTGCCGGCGCGGTGGGCGAGTTCGCCGGCTCGGGCGCTCACCGCCCGCACGCGTGCTCGTTGCAGCCCGAGGGCGGAGAACAGGCCGTACAGCGTCTGCTGCAGCTCGGCTGTGCGGGCGGTGGGTTCTCGCAGGGTGCGTGAGCGGGTGATGGTAGAGCGGTCGGCGCAGGTGATCTGCAGCTCGACGATGCGGGCGATCTGGCCGGAGCTGCGGAGCCTGGCGCCGAGGTCGGTGGCAGCGCTGAGCAGGGCACGGCGTACCTCGGCCGGGTCGAGGACGTCGTGGTCGAAGCGGTGGGTGCTGGTGAGGGTGGCCGGTGGTCCGGCCGGGGTGACGGTGCGCCGGTCGGTGCCGCGGGCGCGCTCGTGCAGGAGGCGGCCGGTGGGCGCGCCGACGATCCGCTGCACGGTCGCGAGTGGAAGAGCGGCCAGGTCGCCGATCGTCTCGATCCCGTACCAGGTCAGGGAGCGCTCCAGCGCGGGGCCGACCCCGGGCAGGGCCCGCACCTGACGGCTCCACAGGAAGGTCTGCAGGTCGGCGGGGTTTTGAGGCAGCGGGTGGACGGTGCCGGGCGTTGCGATGTCGGCGGCCAGGGTGGCCAGCATCCGATTCGGCCCGATCCCGCCGGTGGTGACCAGGCCGTAGCGGGCGGCGAGCCGGGTCTGGAGTCGGTCGGCGAGCTCCACCGGGGACTGCCCGAAGTAGCGGACGGCGCCAGCCAGCTCGAGGAGCGCGCCGTCGGGCGGCAGGGCCTGGACGACGGGGGTAGTGTCGCCGAGCACCGTGAACAGCTCCCGGTAGATCGCGAAGCTGACGCGGTGGAAGCGCCAGTGCAGGATCACCTGCCTGCCGCCCGCGGTCATCCTGCGCTCCCCTGGCTCGCATGGAACAACCGGCTGGCTCCTGCCGGCGCGCTCGCCGGTCCTGGCGGCTTGTCACCGCGGTGCGCGGGGGCCGGATCGGCCGCGCCGACGGGTCCGGTGCTGGCCAGGGCGGATTCGCCGGCGAGCAGGCGCCGCACCGCGGCGGTGCCCCCTTGGTGGTGGGCGTTGGCGATGTCGGTCAGGCTCCAGGCGTGGGTGCCGACGATGGTGGCGGATCGGCCGCGGCGGGAGACGGTGCCGCGGGCGAGCAGGACGAAGGTGTGGAAGAGCGGGTAGGCGGCCTGGTCGTGGGTGTCGTCGAAGTAGGCGAGGTCGACCTGGCCCCCCTGACTGCCATCGTCCAGGGACACGAAGATGGTGCGCCGGCCCGAGCGCATCGGCGGGGTCTGGATGGCGATCTTGGCGCCGGCCACCAGGACCGTCTCCCCGGTCGGCACGTCCTTCAGTCGGTGGGAGGGGGTGACGCCGAGTTCGGCGAGGAGCGGGTGGTAGGGCTCCATCAGGTGGCGGGAGGCGTCCATGCCGATGACCTCCAGCTCGGCCCGTGTCTGCTCGCTGGGTGTCGTCGTGGGCAGGCCACTGTCGCCGGCCGGTGCGGTGACCTGGGTCAGCAGCATCTGCTCGGGGATGGTGGTGCTCGCGTGCTGGCGGTGGAGCTCGTCGAGTTGCAGGAGCAGGTCACGGCGGGCTGTTCCAGGGGCGAGCGCGTCCAGGGCGCCGATGCGGGCCAGGCGCTCGGCGACGGGCTGGGAGGGGCGGGCGCGGACCCAGAAGTCTCCGATGTCGAGGTAGGGGCGGTTGCCGGCGATGCGTTCGGCCTGCTCGGTGCTGATGCCGTGCACCTCGGAGGTGGAGATGCGGATGCCGAGCCGGCCATCGGGCAGCGGTTCGGTGCGGTAGCGGGCGTCCGAGTGCTGGACGTCCAGCGGCAGGATCGGCACGCCGCGGCGCCGGGCGTCGGCCAGGATGTACCTCTTGGGGTACATGCCCGGGTCGTGCTCCAGCAGGCCGGCGGCGAACGCGGCCGGGTGGTGCGCCTTCAACCAGGCGGACTGCAGGGTCGGCAGCGCGAACGCCACGGCGTGGGCCTTGGCGAAGCCGTAGGCGCCCATGTTCTCCAGCATCGTCCAGACCCGGTCGATGACCTCCGGCCGGTAGCCGGCGGCCGCGGACCGCCGGCGGTACCAGGCCTCCAGGGCCGCGATCCGCTCCGGCTTGGCGAGCGCCCGGCGGGCCTCCTCCCCCATGCCCAGGTCGGTGCGGGTCATGGTGGTGAACAGGCCGGCGACCTGTTCGTTGAAGATGACCACCCCGTAGGTGGAGCGCAGCCATGGCTCGAGGTCGGGGTGGGGGTAGCGCACGGGCGCGGTGCCGTGGCGGCCGGCGATGAAGGGGCGGATCATGTCGGCCTGGACCGGGCCGGGGCGGAACAGCGAGATCTCGGCGACCAGGTCCTCGAAGGTGGTGGGTTGGAGTCGGCCGAGGAGTTCCTTCTGGCCGGGGGACTCCAGTTGGAAGACGCCGATGCTCTCGCCTTCGCGCAGGAGTTCGTAGGCGGCGGGGTCGGTGAGTGGGACCTGGGTGCGGTCGTCCAGGTCGATCCGGTGGCCGGTGGTGCGTTCGATCTCCTGGACGGCGTAGGCCATGGAGGACTGCATCCGCACGCCCAGGACGTCCAGTTTGAGCAGGCCCAGGCCGTCGATCTCGACGTCCTCCTTGTCGAAGGGGGTGCCGGGGAAGCCGTCCTGGGCGGTGGGCATGACGGGGGTGCGCTGCAGCAGGGTGGCATCCGAGAGGATGACGCCGCAGGGGTGCATGGCGGTGCCGCGGGGTAGGGCGTCGAGGCCTTCGACCAGGTCCCAGAGTCGGTCGTACCGTTCGCCCTGGGCGGCGACCTCGCGCAGTTCGGGGAGTTCGGCGAGCGCGGTGCGGACGGAGCGGGCGGTGATGTGCGGGAAGGCCTTGGCCAGGCGGTCGACCTCCTCCGGTGGCATGCCGAGCGCCAGGCCGGCGTCGCGCACCGCCCAGCGGACCCGGTAGGTCTCCGGCATGGACAGGGTGCAGACCCGCTCGGTGCCGAACCGCTCCAGGATGCGCCGGTAGACGTCCAGGCGGCGGGCGGACTCCACGTCCACGTCGATGTCGGGCAGCGAGTGGCGGCGCAGGTTCAGGAACCGCTCCATGATCAGGCCGTGGTCGAGGGGGTTCGCGAAGGAGATGTCGAGCAGGTGGACGACCAGGCTGCCGGCGCCGGACCCGCGGGCCTGCACGCGGATGCCCATCTCGCGGACGTCGTCGACGACCTGGGCCACGGTCAGGAAGTAGGTGGGCCAGCCGAGGGTCTGGATGACACGGAGCTCCTCCTGCAGGCGTCCGTTCATGGTGGGGCTGCGGTCGTAGCCGTGGCGGATCATCGCCGCCTGGCAGCGTTCGCGCAGCACGCGGGCGCTGGTGCCCGGGGCGGCGCCGATCTGGTCCTCCTCGGGGAAGTGCACGCGCCCGATGCCGAGGTCGGCCTGCGGGTCGAGGCGGCAGTCGCCGGCGGTGCGGGCGGTGGTGGCCAGCAGGTGCGCCGCCCCGCCGCTATCCCGGCCGGCCGCCCGTGCGACCTCCTCAGCGAGCTCCTCCATCGCCGCGGGGTCCTTCAGCCAGCGCTCGCCGTTGTCCACCGCGCCGGGCCGGATGGGGGTGAGTCGGCGGGCGGAGTCCAGGACGTCCGCGATCGGCGCCTGGCCGGGGGTCGCGTAGCGGACCGCGTTGGTGAGCACCGCGAGGAGGTCGAGGTCGGCGGCCAGGCCCACGGTGCGGGCGGCCAGGCGCAGTGAGCCGGGTCGGGTGCCGGTGCGGCGGTGGTGGACGGCTTCCAGGCGCAGGTGGGGGCCGTAGATGTCGCGCCAGGGGGCGAGGAGGTCGGTGGCTTTGTCGGGCCGGCCCTGCGCGAGGGCGTGGATCGGTTCGGAGGCGGGGCCCAGCAGGGCGGTCAGGCCGGCGGCGTGCTGCTGCAGGGCGGGCCAGGGCACGACCGGTTGGCCGCCGCCGGCCGCGGCGCGCGCGGCCCAGGCGGCGGTGATCAGCGAGCACAGGTTCGCCCAGCCGGTGCGGTCGCGGGCCAGCAGGGTGATGCGCGGGGCGGACTCGTCGACGAACGCGCCGCCGCGCGCGGGGTTGCGCGGCCGCGCACCGGCCGCGCCGGCCGGCAGCTGCAGGCGGGGCACCGCCAGGTCGGCGCCGAACAGCGGCCGGATCCCGGCCCTGGCGCAGGCCTGCGCGAACCGCACCGCACCTGCGACAGTGTCACGGTCAGTGAGCGCGAGGGCGCCCAGGTTCAGCTCGGCGGCCCGCTCGGCCAGCGCGCCGGGCAGGGAGGCGCCGTAGCGCACCGAGTAGCCGGAGGCGACGTGCAGATGGGTAAACACACTGGTCGCCTCCTCATAACGACCCCCATCGCCTCGTCCCGGTTTCCCCTCCGTCTCACCAGCCTAGCGCGTGTTCGATTATTTGTTCGAACCCATTGTCGGTCACGTAGAGTACGTGCCGAACGCAGGTCAGACCGAGCACCGAACCCGGGGGGCGCATGGACACGGCACGGCACCGTCGGTGGCGGCCCGACTTCCCGCTCGACCTCGCACGCGTCCTGCTCCCGCTGCGCCACGGCCCGCGCGACCCCGCCTTCCACACCACGCCGGACGGCTCGTTCTGGCGGGCCTCGCGCACACCCGCCGGGATCGGCACCCTGCGCATCACGGCGGCCGGCACCGAGATCGACGCCACCGCCTGGGGCCCGGGCGCCGACTGGCTCCTCGAACGGCTGCCGCTGCTGCTCGGCGCCGGCGACGACCCCACCGCCCGGGTGCTGCAGCACCCGGCGCTGCGCGAGGTCCAACGCCGCCACCCCGGACTACGGCAGGGAGCCAGCGGTCTGGTCCTGGAGTCGCTCATCCCCGCAGTCATCGAGCAGAAGGTCACCGTGCTGGAGGCGCACCGCTCCTGGCGCTACCTGCTCACCCGCTTCGGCACTCCCGCACCCGGTCCGCTGCCCGAGCTGCGGGCGGTGCCCTCGGCACGCGAGTGGGCGCTCATCCCGTCCTGGGAGTGGCACCGCGCAGGTGTGGACCCCAAGCGGGCCGACACCGTGCAGCGCGCGGTGCGCCTCGCCCCGCGCCTGGAAGAAGCCTCCGCCATGGGCCACGACGCCGCCGTCACCCGCCTGACCCTGCTGCCCGGCATCGGCCCCTGGACCGCGGCCGAGACCCTGCAGCGCTGCAACGGCGACCCCGACGCCGTCTCGGTGGGCGACTACCACCTGGCCAACCACGTCGGCTGGGCGCTGGCCGGCCGCCCGCGCAGCACCGACGAGCAGATGCTCGAGCTCCTCGCCCCCTACACCGGGCAACGCCACCGCGTCTGCCGGCTCATCGCACTCACCGGCACCCGGGCGCCGCGCTTCGGCCCCCGCCTGACGCCCGAGGACCACCGCGTCCGATGACCGCACCCACGCCCGCGACACCCTCACCCGAGGCTCGCCGGACGCCGGCCGGCCGCTGGCCGTACGGTCAGACCGTGACCAACCCACCGTCGTCGGACGCCGGGCGCGACGCCCCGCGGCCCGGCACCGCGGTCCCCGCCGCGCCTGGTCGGCCAGGCGTCGAGGACCTCGTCGAGGCCCCGCGGTCGAGGCCACCGTGCGCACAGGCTCGGCGGCGCCCGGGCGCGACCTGGTGGTCGAACTCGCCCGGCGGGCCGACGACGCGCTCTGGCAGGGCGGCGCTGGTCCTGCTCGGCCAGCTCTCCTCGAGGCCCGCCCACGCCCTGTCCGGCCTGTCCGAGCAGCAGCACATCGAACACACCCGCCAGATCGCGCGGACGGCCGACCCCCTCACCTCCGCCGTCCTTCACGTGATGGCCGCCCACCGCGGCAGTGGCGCACTCGCCACCCGTCCCCTGTGGGAGCAGACACCGCCGAATATCCGGCAGGCGGCACTTCAGGATCGGCTCATCACCGTGTGCACCTGGATCGGCTCGGACGGCGGCCAGCTCGGGCCAGTGCAGCCGTGCGGATCATCCGCGAGGCCATCCCCGACCCCAGCACCTGGCTGTGACCGGGCCTGCCCCGCAGGCCTCACGAAAGTGCGCCAAGCCGCCACCATCGCGCCGTGCCTTCGGGCGCCGTGCCGCGGTTGAGCACAAGTGATCCGACACAGCGACCCCGCTCTGCTGTCCAGCCCCCGCGAAGGGTGGACTCTGTGCCCGCTGCTCGTCCCGGCACCAGGCGGCTTGCCGGAACCGACCAACGCAACGTCAGAGCCTGATCCGGACTTGGAAACCGCCGCGCTGGCTTTGCCGCTGTTCGACAGGCTGCGTACCGACGCCGACGCCGCTTCCCGGGCCCTCGTGGCCATGGCCCTGCCCTCCACCCGTGTCCGCTGGATTCGCCTGACTCGCCCTGGGTGCACGTGACTAGGGGGACCGCCGATGAGCCGCTGGCCTTCGGCCCACCGATCGAGGTGGTGCGCCCGGTCGCGGCCGAGCAGCTACCCGCCGAGGGTCCGGCCGGCGCCTGGTACGAGCCCAAGTTGGACGGATACCGGGTGACGGCTTGGCGTCATGCCGACCGGGTCGTGCTGCTCTCCAGGGAAGGCAACGACCTGTCCGCCATGGCGCCCGACGTGACCGCGATGCTCGAGCGTCTGCCGGCCGGAGTGGTGCTGGACGGCGAGCTGTGCGCGGTCATCGACGGGCACCGGATGGAGTTTGCCGCCCTTGCCCACCGTCGTCGACGCGACCACGACTTCTGGCCACCAGTCGTGTACGCGGTCTTCGACATCCTCGCCGCGCCCCCGCACCGCGACCTGCGTCCGCTCCCGCTGGTCGAGCGGCACACTCTTCTGACGCGGTTCCTGGCCCCGGTGGAGCCGCCGGTCCAGCAACTGATCGGCACCCGCGACCGCGAGCTCGCACAGACCTGGCCCACCGCGATGGCCGCCGCGGGAGTCGAAGGCCTGCTCTCCAAGCCGCTGGACCGCCCCTACCTGCCCCGATCGGCGCGCTGGGTCAAGGTCCGCACCGGTGACACCGCCGACGCGCTGCTGGTGGGGATCACCGGCCCGGCTGCCGCACCCCGCCAGTTGTTGATCGAACTTCCCGAGCAGCAGCGGCTGCTCACCACCCCGCGGCTGGGCCGGGTCCAGGCCCACGCTCTGGGGGAGCGCCTGGCAGGTCTCCTCACCGGGCCGGCGGCGCACGACGCTCAGGTGGACGAGATGGTTCAGCCGCTCGATACCCCGCTGGCGGTGGAGGTCCACCTGACCCGGGGCCGGCACCCCGCCGCCCGCTACATCCGCGTGCGCGACGACCTCATGTGAGGGGCCTGCGAGCAGGGGTCGGTGACGGCCCATCGGTCCGGGTCAGACCGGACCGCGTCGGTGACGTGGTGCCGGAACCCGTAGCTCCAGGTGCGGGCACAGTGCCCGCTGGCGGTAGGCGCCGGCGACCTCGGTGCCGACGGTGTTCCAGAAGGGCCGGGCGGAGAACATGTGCCCGCCCAGGGTGTGCCAGGACAGGCCGGGGTGTTCGGCGCGCAGTTGGGCCAGGCCTGCGGTGGCCAAGCCCAGCCGCTGGTACTGCTCGCGGGTGTCCGGCTGCTCGACCCACGCCAGGCGGCAGTCGGCGCAGATCCGGTAGTCGACCTCGAAGACGGGCTCGCCGTGGAGGTAGGCGCCGCGGCAGCGCCAGGTGGGCCGCTCGGACGAGGGAGTGTCCTGCCAGGGTGTGCCCAGCTCGGGTGCGGCGTAGAAGCCGCGGCGGCGTCCCAGGCGGCCGCGGGTGAGCCAGCGCAGGGCCGCGCGCAGCGGTTCGCGTCCGGAGTCCCGACCGATCTCCCGCACCTGGGTGACGAGTCGTCGTGCCGCCCTCAGGTCCTCGTCCGTCGCCATGAGCTGCAGCCTGCCCGGCCGGCCTCACAGCGACACCCTCGAGGAAGGACGACCGGCTCTGGCTGTCAGTTGTTGGTAAGGACGGCTGTTGGTGAGGGGTGAGTAGGCCTTGGGGCTGTCGTAGCGGGGTGCGACAATCCGTCCGTGTCCGAGGAGCTCTCGCGTTGGTATCGGGGTCGCCTGGTGGGCGGTCCGTTCAGACCGTTCGACCCAGGCGAGTGCGCCGCGCTCGAACGGGAGATCGGGCTGCCCCTGCCACCCGCGTACCGCTCGTTCCTGGAAGCCGCTGGCGGGGAGAAGCTGGACTACTCGGTTCGCTTCCCGGCTTGTGAACCAGAACCGGTCCAGGGCTTCGAAGACATCTATCAGTTGGGCCGTGACGACGCCGGTGAGTACGGCTGGGGAACTCTCCTGGGCGAGTATCGGCACAGTCGCAATGGGTGGCTCGCTGAGAACGTGTCTCTGACCGGCCTGCTGCCCATCGCCCGCAACGGCGGAAGCGACACCCTCTTCCTGGATCTGAACCCGGCCACTCACGGCCAGCTCCATGCGTTCGTCCATGCCATCGCCTGGCCGGGGTATCTGGGCAGCCATGTCTTCACCAAGGTCGCCGACGACTTCGACGCCTACCTCGACAGTCTGTTCATCGACCCCGACATGGCGGAGGATGCCTGGGCTGATGTTGCCGAAAACGATCCCTCGGATCCTTGGCGGCGAATCGTCGAGGAGCGGCTGGACAAGGAACTGCCAGGCTGGCGTGTTAAAGGCTGGGCCACGACCTGATCGTCAGGCGCTCCCCTCACGTATCTTCGGGTCCCTGGGACTTCGCGGGGCCGCGTAGCCCAGGTAGTCCGCTCCGGCTCGCTCGGCGTAGCGCATCGCCGTCTGAGGGTTCACGCCAAGGGCGTCTGCCAGGACGGCTGGCGGAGCTGTGCGGACCATCTGGATCCAGGCTCTGGAGCGCGTGGCCATGGGCGGGATCCCGGATGGGTGCGGCTCGTTTCGAGTGAAGCTTGTGATCAAGGGGCGGTAGGCGCTTCTGTTGGATCGCCAGAAAATCCGGACAGGGTGGCGTGAGCTGCGGTTACTGTGCTGCCGTGATGCTGACTGATGCTGAGATAAGTGACTTGCTCGCCTCCGCCGGGCTCCGACTCGTCGAGCGAGTCCAGCAGGAGGTACGACTGCCCCCACTGCCGAAGTACGTGTCGCCTGCAAGCGCCGGCCCTGAGCACGGACGCTTCGACTCGCACCCGGACGAGGTCGCCGATCCGGACGCTTCGGACTTCGCCGACAAGGTCAATACGGGTTGGCATCGAATGGCCGCGGAGTTCGGGCTCCTCGACGAGAAGCGTGAGTTCCTGCTCGCGCTCGGCCGCGCGCGCCTTGGGGACGATTCGGACCGTGAGCCGTACGAGGTGTGGTTCAGAGTCCAACTGCTCGACGAGTGGGACCTGGTGAGAAGTGAGGTGGACTTGCTGCGGAGCGGCTTCGCGACCCACTTCACTGATCGTTTCGTTCCGGAGTTCACAGTGGCGTCCCTGGACGGCCAGATGATGATGAGTACCACGCTCTGGGGTGACGGCACGCTGAGCACCATCGTCATCCGCCCCTAATCGGCGCTCCCGTGGGACGGCCACTCCCGTCCTGGTCCGGTCGTCTCTACCGTTGTAGCGGGAGAGGAGCGGTGCGATGGGGTCGCCGTTCGAGGACTTGGAAGCCCGCGAGGCGGCTGCCCGGAACCGGGTAGAGGCGCTAGAGCTGGGACAGTCCGACGCGGCGTCACGGTTCACGTGCTGCTGGACTTCGTACACGTCGTCGAATCTGTCTGGGCCGCCGCCCACGCCTTCCACAAACCGGGCACCACCGAGGCCGAGGCCTGGGCGGCCGACCACCTGACCGCGATCCTCGCAGGCCATGCCGCCCGCGCCGCCGACGAAATGGCCGCCCAAGCCGACCGGGAACAACTACTCGCCGCTCGACGCGAAGCCGTCGATGCCTGCCACCGCTACCTGACCGGCCACCTCGACCAACTCCACTACGACACCGCCCTGGCAGGCGGCTGGCCGATCGCCACCGGCGCCGTCGAAGGTGCATGCCGCCACTTGATCGCGGACCGCCTCGACATCGCTCCGCCGATAACCCGCCACGGCAAGCCGATCGGCGACCCGCAAGGCCGGATGACCACCGACGCTGTCTCCGACGTGCTGGAGCTCCAGGGCGAGCGAACCGGCACCCCGGGCCGGTGGCGTTCGCACTCCTCACCGTGCACCCCCGGCCACCACGGGCGCGAGGCTGCGGTGTCCGATCCGGCGCCTACGCTGTCGCGACTGACCGGAGATCTTGGAGCTGGAGGCGGTATGTCCTTGACGTGGCTGGAGACGGAGGGCGGCCCGTTCATCGTGGTTCCACGCGACGCTCTGTCGCACTGGTCGGGAACGGAGGGCGACTACGACCGAGCCTGCGAGGTGGTGGAACTCGTTGGTGTCCTCGATCTTCCTGATGAAGCCGAGGCGCTCGTCCTCGGGGATGAACCGCTCGCCACCGCCTACCTTCCCGAGCACCGAGTGCTCGTCCGTTGGTGCTACGCGGAAGGCGAGGAGGGTGTCGCTGACATCGTCCTGGCCGGACTTCCCACAGCCGAGTGGGATGAAGGCCCCGTACTGAAGACCACGGGCGGCCTTGTCATGTTCGACGCCGCCTACTTTGGCACTGAGGTTGGGACACTCACGGACAGCACCGTTCTCGAACTCCCCGCGGGCCGCTACCGGGTCGAGTCGGCAAGCATCGAGCCCGACCGTCTCACGTCCTTTCGTGTCCACCGATTCGTTGAGATGACCTGACCGGACGTTTTGTGCAGAGAAGGACCAGACTGTTCGCGCCGGTCCCCACGTCAGGGCCCAGCTGCCCTCGGCGCCGACGGGATGATGCGCGTGCGCAGGGTGCCCCGGCACCCAGACACGGACATGCGGACCCCGGCACTTGGGACACTGCGGCACACGATGCGACGCCGACGCTCACCCTCAGAACCAGACCGAACCCAGTACGCCCCACCCGCCAGCGCGCCCGCTGGTCAGGGTGCCGGCGAAGCCGTCGCCAAACGGCCGTTGACCGTGCCTCCGTACGCCATCATGGGGGCCTGACGACTTTCTCGGCACAACGGAGCCTGATGGCACTGACCGAGTACGGCGAGCACGTGGTGGTCGAGGCCAACCATGTCCGAACGGTCCTGCGCACCTTGGACCTGTCGGGCTGGGCGGACTGCGGGCCGGATCTGGCGGCCGCGATCGACCGCACCCGTGAGCAGGCGGCGGCGCAGTGCGGTGCTCCGTTGTGGCGGCTGCCGGCCGAGGACGTGTGGCTGCTGTCCTTCTTCGCCGACGGGCAGGAGCTGTACAGCCTCGATGAAGGGGACGAGGCGACCTACGCGCACCCCAGTGTCTTGGCTGAGCACTGCCTGTGGCACGACGTGCATGAGCAGGCGCCGGCCACCGATGCCGCGCTGGAGGCCATCACCGACGCTGAGGTCGAGCTGATCTTCGCCGAGTACCACCAGCGCGACGAGAACGAGGAGCACGACCAGCGGTCGGGGTGACGGTGTCTCACCGTAGGGCGAATTGGTCGAGCTCGCGCGCGCTGGGCGCGCGCCCTGAGGGCGGTGCTGGTGGCGCCCGCCACTCGGACGGTGGGCGCAGCGAGCGACTGTCGTGTGGGCTTCCCCACCGAGGCGCGGAGCTGTTGTGCTGTGGTGGTCAGAGCAGTAGGGCGGCGAAGACCCACAGGTGAGGGGGCTCGGGCAGGATCGCGTAGTGCACGATCGCGTCGGCGGTGGTGATGACCCGGACCGTGGTGTCCAGGTCGTACCGGTCGGCTTGCGGCCAACTCAGCGGGTCGGACTCGGCCTGTTGCACAGCGATGTGCAGGCGCTTGCGGATGTCGGCAGTCATCGAGCGGATCGTGCGCGCGACCTCGACGGAGTACCGGGCAGGGTGGCGGTCGGTCACCCGAAGACCTCGTCGGTGGTCAGCGCCCCGGCCTCGGGTCGGCCGGCGGCGTTCCAGGCCCGATAGGCGGCGGAAGCGAGGGCGCCGGCACGGTCGATGCGGGCTTCCCTCGTGCCCGCGGCGGCGGACTGATCCGCGCTCAGGAGCCTGATGACGTAGTCCTGCGGGCTCAGGCCGGCTCGGGCGGCCTGCTCGGCGACGTACTCTTCGAGCTGCTCGGGCAGCTCCAGCTGGATCGTCATGCTGACCACGGTAGGGGACGGGTGAGCTGACGTCAGCTGTCTCGCCGACCATTGCGTGCACGGCAGCGCCCGGGCCGGGGCGGTTCCGCCCAGCATCACCTCAGCAAACGGGTGGCCTAACGGCTGTCCCGTAACTGATAGCACCTCGCCCTCAGCGGATGAGCTGGTCCCGCCTCACCGCGAACTCCTCTCGTCCGTCTGGCGTCGTGACGCCGTGCGGCGAGGTGGAGACGGTGACGACCTCGTCGGTCTCCGGCAAGCCGTGGCCTTCGGCGACCACGCAGGCGACCGTGACCTCCACCGGATAGGCCGAGTCCGGGCCGAGCTCGCCCATCGCCGCGAAGATCGGAGCCTTGTCGACCAGTGACCAGCACCGTCCCGTCGCATCCGTGAACTGAACCTCGACCACTCCGGGCCACGGCTCATCGTCCACCCACCGGACCGCCTCACAACGCAGCTCAAACACGAACGCCCCCACAGCCGAACAAGGTCAACAACCAGCGCCAGTATGCCGCGAGACCTCAGCTGTCGACATACGGGACAGCCTTTAGGACAACGGAATCTCGCGCCGGGGCTACGCGCGGACCTGTCCGAGGCCTCGGCAACCAGGCGCGGCACCATGCCATCGGCCGCGGTGCGACCACCGTTACCCTCATCAACGGCGAGCGCGAAGTCACGCTCACCCCGACCGCGGGTGGGCGCTGCACCGGCACGCGCGTCCCTGGCCTGATCGCGCCGCAAGACACCGCCAGTTCGAGGAAACCGCAGCGAGGGGGCAGCCGCGCGCTGCACGCTGTACCGGTCAACCCGTTGAAGTAGGGAGTGGACTGGTGCCGTCGCAGGAAGAACTGAAGGCCGAGCTGCAGCAGCGCGCTACGGACCTGGCCCGCCCCGGCGCCGCCGACGCGAGTGCGATCGATCACGATCGGCTCCGCATCGTTGCCGACACCCCCGCGAAGGCCCTCGACATCGCCCGCCAGTTCGCCGAGCGCTTCCCCGTCTGGCAGGTGAGCGCGGTCAGCAGCCAAGGCGGGCCGCAGTTCACACTCTGGCTCACCGTCCACAAGGGCGAGGCGTAGCCGCTGCTGCCCCTGGCCCTGAGCGAAGAGCACGGGGGCGAGCACAAGCGACCATAACGACGGGGCAAGGGGCCGGTAGGAGGGCCGCAGTCCCATTCGAGCTGCGGCCGGAGGCGAACGGAGCGGCGCGTGGGGGTCAGCGGGCGCTGCCGAGGTTCGGTCGGCCTCGGAACCTTCGAGCAGGAGGGTGGTCTCCTCGATGCGGCGGAAGCGGCCGTCGGGGGCGAACTCGAACGGGAGTCTCGATCGGGTGAGTGCGGCGGCTGCCGTGCATGAAAGCAAGGCCTCTTGGTAGCACGAGGGTGCCTACGCCAAAGAGCGCTCCAGGGGGTCCTGCCGTCGCAGTTCTACGGCATCGCGGGAGCGGGGTCCACTGGTCGCGACCGCGATGCGCGAGGCCCTGCGGGCAGCACCCGACAGCGCGAACCTGCTCGGGGTCGGCGTCGGATGCCGCGGCCCGCTGGACCACGCGGTCAGCGTGCTGCACCAGCCGGCCCGCCTGGGACCGCTTCCCGCCTCAGAATCGGCGCATCGGCTCCTGAGAACGGCGGACCGCCGCAGCGTGTGTAAGACGTCGCTTTGACGGTCTGCCAGCCGCGGCGGGCTTACGGGATGACGATGGAGAACGCCTGGTCCTCCCACACGCCCGGCTTCCCGGTGATGACGAGGAAGGTGTCGGTGCGGGTCCCGCACACGGGGTCCGGCCACATCGAGATCCGGATGTTGTACTCGAAGGCCGTGTACTGCAAGGTGGCGACGGGGACGAGCCGGGTCACGTCCAGCGACTTGTCCTCCAGCTCGACGCAGTAGCGGCCGACGGCGGGCTTGGTGACGCCCGCGATCCCCTTGGACCGGTTGATGCTGCCGTCGGAGTTGACCACGGCGGCAGCCTGCGCGTAGGGGGCGGTGACCTTGGTCCCGGTGCCGGTGGCCGCCCCCGCGGCATCCGTGCAGACGCCTCCCACGAGGAGGCTGAGCACAGCCCCGGCCCAGCCGACCATGCGGATCCTCTTGCTTGCGACCATGCGAATTCCTTCCCCAAGCCAACGCTTCCGGCTTCAACCAGCCCGGCCACCAAGGACCGTACGGGTACAGACCGCCTGACTGCGGACCCCCGGCGGCAAACCCCCCGTTCGAGCGCACCAGAAGCTGACTGCACGTACGGAAAGCGCCGCACGCCCTCACGCTTGGCCTGGTCATCGGGCGCCGGAGCTGGCTCGATGCTCAGGGAATTCCCCACTCGGTTGAAATTACCAAACATTGACATTGACAGCCACGACGCCCGACAGGGCTAACAAAATCGCCAGCATGGCACCAGGATCCAGTCCCATTCCAGCACAGCTCATGACATGAATGCTCAGGAGATCCCCAGTCCGTTGAAATAACAACTTGAGGCAATGGCGACAGACATCGCCACAGGTCACAGGCAAGTTCGAGACAATCGGGTGATTCCGAACAATGTGGCGATAATTCCCAGAAACCCGGGGAACTGTTCGAACGGATCGGGAGTACATCGCTTCCGGTCATTCCCCTGGCATCTCAGTGAGGTAAAAGCATGCGTACTCGTCGGTACATAGCGTCCTCCGTGGCCGCTGGTGTTGTGGTGGCTCTGCTGGCCGGCCCGGTTCCGGCGTTCGCCTCCGGCAGCGGCTCGACCCCGGTGACCGTCCAGATCGCAGCCGGCACGCTCGACATCACCGTGCCGACGAGCTCGGTGAACCTGGGCCTGGTCAACGTGAGCGGCAGCCCACAGACCGTCAGCAGCCAGCTTGGAACGATCTCGGTGACCGATGGGCGCGGTGGTACCGCGGGCTGGACCGTGAGCGCCAACGCGGTCGACTTCACCGGGCCGCAGAACATCTCGGTGTCCGCCCCCGGCTCCAGTAGCTACAGCAGCCCCAACGCCTCGGTCACGGGTACCGCCACCGTCACCAAGTCCGACCTGGCTCCGCTCTACCCGCCAGGTCCCGTCCAGGTCGCCACCGGTGTGTCCGGCATCAACAGCGCCACCTGGAACCCCACCATCTCCGTCACGCTGCCCGCCAACGCCCTTGCCGGGACCTACAGTTCGACGGTCACCCACTCGGTCTCCTGATCAGGACCGATCAGTAGGGGGATTTTCACCGTGCGCAGGCTCATTCCCGTATCGATGCTCACGGCGGGCGTGTTCGCACTGGCCGCCGGCGCCGGCCGCCCAGCGGTCGGTGCCGGCGGGCTGCCCCAAGGGGCGCTCACGGACCAAGTCGGCAGTGTCGGCGTCCGGCTGGTCGACATCCCCGCCGACCTGGCGGATGACCCACGAGCCCGGCAGTACGTCATCGACAACCTGGCGCCGGGCACGACCGTGCACCGACGCATCGAGGTGACCAACAAGACCGCCTCCCTCCTGCACGTCAACGTGTACCCGGACGCGGCCGACATCTCGCACGGTGCCTTCGTGGGCGCTGCGGGAAGGACGGTAAGCGAGCTGACCTCCTGGACCACCATGGAGAAGGAGGGCATCGACATCCCCTCCGGCGCCAGTGTCCGTGACACGGTGACCTTCGCCATCCCGAAGGACGCGCCCCCTGGCGAGAGGTATGGCGTCATCTGGGCACAGGTCGGCGACGAGCACAAGAGCGGCGTCACCCTGGTGAACCGCACCGGCATCCGCGTGTACCTATCGGTGAACGGCGACAACCCCCCGGCACCGAAGTTCAGCATCGACACCATGACCGCCCAGCGCGACGCCACAGGACGAGCGATCGTCCAGGCCCAGGTCCACAACACCGGCGGCCGAGCCCTCGACCTGACCGGCACGCTGAAGCTGGCCCAGGTCAGGGGACAGCTCAACGCGGGCCCCTACACCGTGGAACTGGGCACCAGCCTGGCACCAGGCCAGTCCGAACCGGTGAAGGCAGTGGTGACCGACCCTGTGGAGGACGGGCCGTGGGAGGCCACCTTCGAGCTCAAGAGTGGACTCCTCGACGAGACGTACCATGCGGAGATCACCTTCCCGCGCTCAGGTGTCGGCCCGCCCGTCGCGGCACAGCTCGCCCCGACCTCCACCCGCCTCCCGCACCTCACCCTCGCGCTGATCGCCCTCACCGCTCTGCTCACCGCGGTCCTCACGGCCATCGGCGTCGCCCGCGTCAGGCGGGCAAGGCGTCGATCCGCTCGACGGTCAGGTTGGCGGTGCTGACGACGGGGACTATCAGGGTTCCGGCCCTCTCCCGGGCTTGTGTGGGCGGTGGCGGTGGCACCGCAGAACCGCCGGCAGTCGGCGCACGGCGACCGCGGTGGTGACGGCGTCCACAGGACAGGGGTGCGGTGGCGGGCGGTGCGCTCGGAGCCGGCGTGAGGCCGGTGTGGCCGGGCGCACGGCCGGGCGTGGGGAGACGGTGGGGGCGCGTTCCAGCTGCCTGGCTGACGGCCCCGGGCCCGGCCAGGGCCGTGGAAGGGCGGCCGGCGGGAGCGTGCGCTTCGGCCCTGGCGGTGCCAGCCCCTCTCGTGAGCGGGACGGGACCGGGTACGGCACGGATGCTGAAAACCCTATGCAGCCTGCAGAGTCGTGGCCGAGGGAAATCCGCGCAGGATGTTCGGCGTCGACGCATCGGCCAACGAAGATTCAGCCACCGGACTATCCGCTAAGTGGCTTGACGATCAATCATGAAAATTCTAAGACCTTATGCACCGAGTATGGTGGCGCGAGATGCCGTCGGAGCCCAGCGCCCATCACTCGGCATGTCCAATCGTGCACATGTGCATCGAATGATGCGTGAGAGGTGTCGAGTGAAGGTCCTCATCGCCGGCGGTGGTGGAGTTATTGGCAGCATGATCGCGTCGATCTGCGGGAGCCACGGGCTGGATCCGGTAATTCTGGACACCATCGACGAGCGTTGGTTGGATCCCACGTCGGACTATCCGTACTACAAGGGCAAGGTCACCGACGCCCTAGTGGTCGACCGCATCTTCAGAGATCATCCTGACATTTTCGCGTTCTTCGACTGCTCGGGACTCGCCGGGGGCCCGAGCTCCGGGGATCGGCCGGTCACCCGGCCGCCGGGGCAGCCAGCCGGGCTCGCCGGGGGAATCCAGTTCATCGGGTACGTGGTGCGCAACGGCAGCGCCCAGCTGCTCTCCGGCCCGATCTACCAGATCGCCACCGAGTGCGCGGTCGGTGGGCGGCCCCGCGCCGGCCTTCCCGCTCCGCGCCCCCGCAGGCAGAGGACCTGTCCGGAGGTGACGCGCGGGGACGTGGCCGGCGGCAGCTCTCGCTGCACCGGCGGGGAGTCGGGCGCGGCCACCCCAGACCACGCTCAGCAACACCGCACTGCCCGTCGGTTCACGCCCTCCACCGGGTGAGCATGCGCAGTGCTGCTGCCGGCCGAACCGGCTCGGGTGGCCGGGAGCGGGTGGTGGGCCGGCGGCTCGCCGCTCAGCCGGTGTTCTGGCCCCATGGCGGGCGGGTGCGTGCATGCGGGGGCCGTCGCGAGCATGCCCCAGGCCGGCGCATGGTGGCGGCCAGGCACCGGGACGGCTTGCGAGTGCGGCGCACGCTCGCGAGCAGGCCCGCGAGTCGCCTGGGATGGGTCAGGGTGCCGGTGGTCGTGGGCCAGTGCACCCAGGTGACCGACGGCACGACCTCCCCCTCGGCTCCGGGGGCGTCGGGATCGGGGTCGGGGTCGGGCACTTGGAGGCCCTGGCCTGGCAGGAACAGCTGCACCTGCGGGGCCATGGCTCTGCAGGTCGGGAAGGACCCCAGGGGGATCAGCCAGTACGAGCAGCCGTAGCGGGTGTCGGCGAGGACCGGTCCGACCTCCTCGGATTGCGCGGCGCCCAGGAGCTCCTCCAGCACGCGGGTGCCCGTGCCGTGCGGCATGGCGATGACGTCCCATCGGACGCCGGCAGGCACAGTGACGAGGTGGTCCGGGTCGGTGCCCCATCGGACGACGGCTCCGTCGCGTCGCCGGGGGCCGAGAGCTCCGGCCAGCCACAGTCCGGGGGGCATGGCGGCTGCCTGCTCGGGTGTCATGGGGCGGCGGGGTCCGGTGATGGGCAGTGACATGTGACTCCGTTCTCCGCTGGGAACTACAGGACGGGTCGAGACGCCGCGGACGGACCGTCGGATACCGACTCCGTCAAGGCCCAGGTCCCGCAGCACGTCTCGTCCGTAGAACAAGCATCGAGGAATATGCCGACCACATATGCCAAATGCTATGAGTTACCCCCATATGGGCTAATCGATACTGTCTGTGGGCTGCTCCCCCGGCCGGCGCGAGGAAGACGGCCTGACCTGGGCCACTAGAGGGCGTCTTGGGGCGTGGCGGGCGCCTTCGGGCTCACGCCGGTGGTGATTCCACGACCTGGCCGGACCAACGTGCCACCCTCAACCTGCGAATTCCCGCGATCCGCCGCACACCCGCGAGGATCCGCGAGGTTGCGCCACGGACCTCGAGATCTCACATCAACGCGGGTCAGTCCCCGGCCATGTCGGCGAAGCGGCTGTAGTGGCCCTGGAAGGCCACGGTGATCGTCGCCGTCGGTCCGTTGCGGTGCTTGGCGACGATGAGGTCGGCCTCCCCGGCGCGCGGGGAGTTCTTGTCGTAGATGTCCTCGCGGTGGAGCAGGATGACGATGTCTGCGTCCTGCTCCAGCGAGCCGCTCTCCCGCAGGTCCGAGATCACCGGCTTCTTGTCGGTGCGCTGCTCGGGGCCGCGGTTGAGCTGGGACAGGCCCACGACGGGGACGTCCAGTTGCTTGGCCAGTAGCTTCAGGTCGCGGGAGATGCCGGAGACCTCCTGCTGGCGGGACTCGGGGGTGTGGCCCACGGACTTCATGAGCTGGATGTAGTCGATGACGATCAGGCCGATGTCGTGCTGCCGCTTCATGCACCTCGCCTTCGCGGCGATGTCGACGACGCTCAGGTGCTCGCTGTCGTCGATGAACAGCGGGGCGTTCTCGTAGGCGGGGTAGTGGCGCGCGAAGCGGGACCAGTCCTCAGCGGTCATCTCGCCGGACTTGAGGTGGTGGTGGGGGATGCGGGCGTGCGCGGACATGATCCGCTCCTCGATCTCCTCGCGGCTCATCTCCAGGGAGAACAGCACCGAGGGGATGTTGTTGCTGATCGAGCAGGCTCGGGTGAAGTCGACGGCGAGCGTCGACTTTCCCACCGCCGGGCGGGCGGCGATGATGACGAACTGGCCGCCGCGCAGGCCCTTCGTCAGGAAGTCCACGTCCGCGAAGCCGGTGGAGATGCCCTGGAGCCCGCCCTTGGCGTCCTTACGGGCCTGGATACGGTCGGCCAGCGGCTTCGCTGTGGCGCTCAGCGGGCGGATCTCGTCCAGAGCGCGGCGACCGACGACGTTGAAGAGCTGGCTCTGGGCGGCGTCGACCGCGTTGGCGGCGTCTCCCTCGCCGGCGAACCCCATGCCGGCGATGCGCACACCGGTCTCGCCCAGGCGCCGGAAGATCGCCCGCTCGGAGACGATCGCGGCGTAGTAGCCGGCGCTGCCCGACGACATCGCGTTGTCAACGCAGCGGTGCAGGTACCCGGCGCCTCCGACCCGGGGAAGGTCGCCGCATCGGGCCAGCTCGGCGGCCACGGTGATCGGGTCGGCCGGCTCGCCCTTCGCCTGGAGGTCCAGGATCGCGCGGTGGATGGTGGTGTGCGCCGGGCGGTAGTAGTCCCCGGGGTTGAGGACCTCGACGACGTCGCTGATGACGTCCCGGGAGAGCATCATCGCGCCGAGCGTGGCCATCTCGGCGACCAGGTCGTGCGGCGGCACCCGTTCCAGGCCGCCCAGTTCGGCATGCGTCTCGGGCCGGCCCGGCTCGGTGCGGCCGGCGTCCTCGTACGGGTTTTCGGGTACCCCGGGGTCAGCCAGGTCGCTGTCGGTGATGTCCCTTTGCTGCTGCTGCGGGATAGTCATGATCAGAGCTCCTAGTCGGGGGTCATGCCGGTAACGCGGTACGTCACGGAGGATGTGCGACGGCTCGCAGGCGCGCGTCAGCGTGCGGTGCGCGCCCGCCTGGGGTGGCATCGCGGGCACGGCTCGACGAGGTCGCTGTCCAGGTCTGCGGTCACCACCGTGCGCATCATCAGGCTCAGCGGTTCCTCACCGTTGTTGCACAGGCCGCACCAGTCCGGTAGGCGGTCCGGGCCGGGGGGCCGGGCTGGTGCGGGCTGGTCGACGCCGGTGTCGGCGTCCCCGTCGGCGAAGACGGCCTCGCGCAGTTCCAGGTTGCGTACCCGGTGTTGGAGGAGCGCGCGGTGGGCGCGCGGGGCGCTCTTGCCCTCCTCGTTGCGGATCAGCCATGAGCGGAGCGACAGGTCGAGCTGCCAGCCGGAGTCCTGAGCGCTGGTCAGGAGCTCGGCGGCGAACTTCGCCGCGTCGAGCTTTCCGAAGGCCCACCTTCCGGGCAGGCGTCGCAGGAAGTCCGTCGCCGCCTGGATCCGCTCTGGATCCAGCGCGCGGTCGACTGGCGGTGACCACGCCGGTGCCAGGTCGTCTCCGCGCCGGAGCTGCGGTGGCACGCACGCCTGGCCTCGTGCGAGATGACTGCGGTAGGGGGAGGTAGTTCCTCCTCCTCCTGGGGGGTGTGGGGGGTGGAGGAGGGTCGTGTTGGAAAGCGCACCATCGGTCTGAGCTGCACAGATGTCGGAATCCGACGTGTCGTAGACCGCACCGTCGGCCTGCGACGCGTCGGAAAGCGCACCATCGGCCTGGCCTGCACAGATGTCGGAATCCGACGCGTCGGAGCCGGCCTCGCGGCCCCCATGTGTCGGAATCCGACCTGACGGCCTGACCTGCGCCGCAGCCTCCACCCCGAGGGCGACGTACGCCGGATTGTTGGCAGGGTTGCGGTAGACCCGGAAGACCCAGGCGGGGCGATCGGTGCTCTCGTCGTAGCCGTCCCGCTCGTGGCTCACGTGGCCGGCCTGCTTGAGGCGCCCCAGTACGCCACGCAGCCGGCTGGCGCCCATCTTCCAGCCGCTGCGCCTGAACTCCTCGGCGAGGACGAGGATCCCCGACGGCTGGTCGGGATCTCGCAGCAGCAGCCGGATCAGTACGCCGTAGTCCTCCGGCTGGAGTCCCGGCGAGTGCGCGAGCGCGAAGGGGATGACCACCTCTTCCGGCGTCTCCCACGCTCGTTGGACGGTGGACTGGCTGAACTCCGCGTCGGACATGCCCTTCACGCGGTCACCGCCCTCGCGGCGGTGCGGGTCGGGGCCGGCCCGAGGCGAACGGGCCGCGGGCGCGGTGCGTCCCGTGGGGCGCTGGGCGGTTCCGCCGTACCTGACGGGGTGTCCGGCCGGTGGCGTCGAGTGTCGCGGGCGCCTCGATGGACGTGCGGCTCTGAGTAGACGGGGTTCTCCTATCGGTGAGGGTGCGCTGCGGGGATCCGCGGTGAACGCGAGGTTCGCTCGCCGCGGATCCCCGCGAGGTCACGACGTCTCACGCCGCCTGTGGCGTGCCGTCAGGTGCCTCGCGCGCTTGTCGCAGCCGCCTGTGTCCCTGGTGGCGGGTGCGGGGCAGGGGCCGGTGGCGCCGTTGGCGTGGTGGTGGGTGGCGGGCTCGGGTGCCGTCGTGACGAGCGCCGTCACACCCTGCCGTGCGTCCTGCCCGCACAGGGCCGCGGCCTCGGCCAGTGCCTCTCGGGAGTAGGGGCGCGGGCTCGCGCCCGCGGGGCAGCGTCGGCGGGCGGGGCGGATCGGGCGGGCCTTGCGTTCCACGGTGGCGATCAGGCACGGTCCGGCCACCGTCAGGTCGGCCCCGCGCGGGGCCAGGTGGTGGCGGGCGATGACCGCACCGCCGGTGGTGGTGATCGACAGGTGCAGTTCGTCGAGTCGCTGACGGACCTCGACCACGGCTCCGGCGAGGTCCGCGGGAACGGCGTAGTGGTTGCCGCGGAAGTTGACCAGCCCCTGGGAGGTGACGGTGCGCCGGGTGCAGATCCGGGCGGGAAAGGGCCGCGGGGGCAGGGTCAGCAGGAGCCGGGGGGCGTGGCCTTGAAGGGTGCGCTCCTCCGCTCGCTGGGCGAACTGGTCGAGACTGGCCTGCGCGGCCTGCGCGTCGATGCTGTCGGGGACGGTGCGCCACCAGTGTTGGGTGAGGGAGCGGTGGGCCTCGTCCAGGTCGTTCAGTTCATCCTTCGCGCGGATGGCAATCGTGGTGCCGTAGTACCGCGCCACGTCGGTGAAGGCGGCGGTCAGGCGGCCGGATCGCGCGGAGCACACGGGCGGCAGACGGTCGAACACCCAGCGGCGGCCGGTGCCGCCCAGACAGCGCATGGCCTGGTCCATCGCCTCGACGAACTGCGGCAGCTCGCGGCTCTCGGTCAGCGTGCCGCGCCAGCGGCCCGACCGGGTGAGTGAGGCCAGCAGCACGTGGGCGCGGCCGCCGCAGTGCCAGTGGGCCGGCGCCGCCGGCAGTTCGAGCCAGTCGAACCTCACGTCCTCGGTGGCCGGGTGGCCGCCGACCGCGCTGTATCCGAAGTCGTCCTGGCAGAGCTGGCAGCGCGGGCGGATCAGGTGCCCGCGCACGGCACGGGTGAACGTCGAGTAGCCCCCGCTGTACCCCAGCCTGACGATCTCGGCGTGCAGCACCGTGGCCTGCAGGTGCGGATCGTCGTTGAGTCGCTGCTGGCAGTAGGACGCGTACCGCAGGTACTCGTTGTGGGCGGGCGCCCTGGTACCCGCGATCCGCTGCCCGCTGAGGTAGGACCGCACCGTTTTGCGGTCACGGCCCAGGTGCCGGCCGATCGCCGAAACGGACCACCCCTGGCTGCGCAGGGCACACGCCTCTTCGTATTCCTCCATGCTGAGCATCCAAACCCCTAACCGCCGCGCTTCATCCGTATGAAAGGCCTCGAATTCGTGAGGGCCCCCCAGCACAATGGGGAAACGTAGCATGAAGCTGAGGAGATCACTCTGAAGAAAGGTTTGCTCTCGACCCATACGCACTGGGTAATTTGAGAGAGCATCCTTGATGCTGGATCCGTCGAGGTCGAGGGACCAGAGCAGCCATTCTCGTGCGGAGGGTGGATCGCGGCCCGAGAGGCTGTACGGGGAACCGCTGGAGCACACAGAAATTGAATATCGAACGACGCCCGGATGCCGCACATGCCCGACGTTGGACCCCTCGTTTATGGGGCATGAGTTCAGTGCCCTCAGGGGACCCGGTGCCCTGTGAACGAGAGCCGATCTGCAGCTTCGGAAGGTGGCTGTTCGTCCCTGACAGGCTGAACGCGGCAGGCGACGTGCGGACCGGCTACCTGGCCTGCAACGGCGAGCGGGTGGTCCTGGCGCACTGCTCGCATCTGCTGGCCGACCTCCTGCGGACGATCCGTCAGCTCGAGCGGGACTTCGCCACGGGATGCGGCGTCGACCCGATGCCGGCCAGGGCATGAACTCGCGGGCACAGGCCTGGACATCCATACCCGCGTGCCGCGGGCTGACCAGCATGCGGAGCTTGCCATGTACGACCCGATAGGCGACTTCTTTCCCACCTACGGCGCCACCGTCTACGCCCGGCAGGAGCGCCCTCCCCAGGTCATGGTGGGCGAGGAGCCCACCTGGTACGAGGCGGGCCCCACTCCGGTGGGGCCCTGGCCCACCAACGCGGCTGTGGGGGCGATGGGGCCGTGGACGCAGGCGGATGTCTTCGAGGACGTCTTCGTCGAGCGAACCGGGCCCTTCGAGGACGAGCCGGCGCCCGCCCATGCCGAGGCCCCGGTGATCCGCCGTCACCGACGGCGTCCCGACCAGACGCCCCGCCCGTGGGACCAGATCGTGGCCTGCGCGGTCGGCGGGCTGAGTGCGGTCATGGTCGCCGCGGTCTGCCTGCTGGGCTGGGTCCTGTCCTACAACCCGCTGCACGACCTCGCGCGCTCCCAGGTGCCACGCGGGCTGTCGGTCCTGTGGCCGCTCGTCATCTACGGTCCGTGGTTCATCAGTTGCCTCTCAGCTGTCCGTGCGGCGCTCGACGGGCGTCAGCTGCGGCACTCCTGGATCGTGATGATCGTCTTCTCCATCGGCGCGGCTGGCTTGTGCATCGCCACCTCCGCCCACGCCCCGCTCAACATGCTGGTCGCCGGCCTGCCGCCGCTCGCGGGCCTGATCTCCCTGCACCAGCTCGTGCGTCAGCTCGATCAAGGTCGACGCGGCGAGCACCGACCCGGGCGCGGCTTCACGGTTAACCGGCGCTCCAGGTGAGGACCCGCGCGCACCGCCGCTGGCGGGGCGCGCCCATGCGACAACGGCGCAGCCGCACCGGCGTTGGGGCGGCTGCGCCAAGGTGCAACGCCGAGAGCGCGTCAAAGGTCGCCATGTGACAGCCTGCGCCCACCAGCTGAAGCGCCAGCCACCCACACCCATCCACGAGCTTCCGTGGGGTAGCGCTAGGTCCGTGGCGGGGCGACTGCGTGTGGACGGGGGTCCTCGTGGGCGCTGGTGGAGGCGGCCGGGTGCTGGCGTTGCTGGGGCACCGCGGCCTCCTCGCGGTCCGAGGTCGGCAGGACCAGGTGGCAGGAGACGGTCTTGCTGCCGTCCGGGTGCACCTCGCAGTGCCAGGAGCCGGCGATGTGGGCGATCAGCAGCAGCCCGCGCCCGTTCTCCTGATCGCTGGTCGCCGCGCCGGTGCGCGGCGCCCCCAGCGAGTGGCCCCGGGCCGCCAGCGACAGCGACGTCTCGTGGCGGACGACCGCGAGCCTGATCGGCCACTCGTCCCGGGCGTGCTGGATGGCGTTGGTCGCTAATTCGCTGGCCAGGAGCTCGGCGTCGTCGCGCAGGTGCTCCAGCCGCCAGTCCCTGAGCGCCGCCGTGACCATGCGCCGGACCTGGCGCACGCACTCCGGCCGAGGTGGGAACACCAGGGTGCGGTGCGTCTCGTCGCTGTGCTCCGCGGCGCGGGGCCGCTCTGAGGGGGTCATCGGCGTCACCTGGATCTGCGCGGGAGGCGTCGGCGGGTCGACCTGAGTGTCCGGACGGGCGGAGCGGACGGTGAGAGCCTGAAAGGTGTTGATGTTCTGCGCCTTACGGGTTCGTCGTGGTCGGTGGACTGTCGTGGTCGGCGGCCCGGCCGCGGCCGGTGACGGCGTCCGCCCCTTGGGCCGCTACGGGTGCCGCTGCAGGGGTCGAGGGCGGGCCGTCGTCGCCGGTCAGGCTCAGGCCCAAGTGCTCGGCCAGGCCGGTGGCCAGCGCGGTCAGGGTCGGGTGCTGCCAGACGAAGTCGGCGGAGAGCCTGGTGTGCAGGGCCGACTCCAGGCGGGTGCGCAGTTCGATCCTCAGCAGCGAGTCGAAGCCGAGTGCCTTCAGCGGGGTCTGGGGGTCCAGCATGGCGCTGCCGAGCCGCAGCACCGTTCGGATGTGCTCGGCCAGGTAGTCCTCCAGCGCGGTGCGTCGGGCCAGTCCGGGTTCGACCGAGCGCAGTTCGGCCTGGATGTCGCGGGCATCGGCCTGCTGCCCTCCCGGCGCCCGCCTGCCGTGGGTGAGGTTGGCGAACAGCGAGGAGTGGCGGCCGGCCGCGGGGATCCAGGTGTCCGGCTCGCCGGGGATGACGCCGGTGCGCACCCGCTGGTGGGTCAACAGGGTGGCGAGGGCCTGCAGGCCCTGCGCGGTGGGGATGGTCTGGTAGCCGCGGGCGGCGAAGTCCTGGGCGACGCCCACCTCACCCCACGGGCCCCAGTTGACGGCCAGCGTGCGCAGGCCCTGGGCGCTGCGCCAGGTGGCCAGCGCGTCGAGCCAGGCGTTGGCGGCGGCGTAGGCGCCCTGGCCGGGGTTGCCGAGTAGGGAGGCCATGGAGGAGTACAGGACGAACCAGTCGAGGTCCAGGGCGCTGGTGGCCTCGTGGAGGCGCCACGCGCCGGTGGCCTTGGGGCGCCAGACCCGTTCGAGTTGGTCGTCGGTGATGTTGGTGACCGCGGCGTCGTCGAGGACCATGGCCGCGTGGACGATGCCGCGCAGCGGCCGGCCATCGGCGGTGGCGGCGGTCACGAGGCGCTCGGCGGTTCCCTGTTCGGCGATGTCGCCGAGCAGGACGGTGATCTGGGTGCCGTGCTCGCGCAGTTGCGCGAGGGTCTGCTCGGCGGCCGGGGAGGGGGTCGTGCGTCCGTTGAGGACGAGGTGGCGAGCGCCCTGGCCGGCCAGCCAGCACGCGGTTGCCAGGCCGAGGCCGCGCAGCCCACCGGTGATGAGGTAGGCACCGTCCCTGTGGACCGCGGACGGCGCCTGGCGGAGCGTGGCGGTGGTGTCGCCTTCCTGGGGCACCGTCAGGATCAGCTTGCCGATGTGGCCGGCGCCGGCCATCAGGCGCAGCGCGTCGGCGGCTCGGTCCATGGGGTAGGTCCGGTGGGGCAGGGGGGTGAGGGTTGCCTGGTCGAACTCGGCGAGGACCTCGCGCATCACCGTGGCGAAGGTGTCGGGGCGGGTGTTCTGGAGCTCGATGAGGTCGACCGCGCTGATGGTGATGTTGTGGCGCAGCGGTGCCAGCCCGAGTGGGGTGTCGGCGAGGATGTCGCGTACGCCCAGCTCGACGAATCGGCCGAAGGGCCGCAGGGTCTCCAGGCCCGCCCGGATGGCGGGGCCGGACAGTGAGTTGAGGACGACGTCGACGCCTTGGCCGTCGGTGGCGGCGCGGGTCTGCTCGGCGAAGTCCAGGGAGCGGGAGTCCATCACGTGCTGGATGCCCAGGTCGCGCAGGTGGCGGCGCTTGTCGGGGCTGCCCGCGGTGGCGAGTACCTCGGCGCCCAGCAGGGTCGCGACGGCGACCGCGGCCAGGCCGGTGCCGCCGGTGGCGCTGTGGATGAGGACCCGCTCCCCCACCTTCAGGGCGCCGATGTGGCGCAGGGCGTACCAGGCGGTGAGGAACGCGGTGGGCAGGCCTGCGGCCGCCTCGGGGTCCATCCCTTCGGGGACGGGTGCCACGGCGGTGGCGGGGACGGTGACGAAGGTGGAGAAGGCGCCGCCGCGCAGGTCGACGACGAGTACCGTGTCGCCGGCGCGCACGGTCTCGACGCCGGGTCCGACCTTGGTGACGAGGCCGGCGGCCTCGAAGCCGATGCGGTAGCCGGCGTTCTCGTCGGTGGCCAGGAGGCCCATGGAGGTGAGTACGTCGCGGAAGTTCACGCCCGCCGCCTGGACGCGCACTTCGACCTCGCCCGGCCCGGGAGCCTGTCTGGGCGTCAGGACGGGGCCCAGGGCGTCGAGGTCGCCGAGCCGGGCGCACCGCAGCTGGAATCGGTCGGCGCCGTAGCGGACGGTGCGGGTGGTGGCTGCTGTTCGTTCGCCCTCGGAGAGTGGGGTGTAGGCCAGGTGGGCGACGTGGCGCTCTCCGTCGCGCAGGAGCACCTCGTCCTCGGTGGTGGCGCCGAGCAGTTCGCGGGCGGCGGCGACCAGGTCCAGGTCGGTGGCGCCGGTGTCGATGAGGGTGGCGCGCAGGGCGGGGTGTTCCTGGGTCAGCACGCGGACCAGACCGCGCAGTGCGCTCTGTCCCAGGTCGGCGGGCTGGCCCGCTTCCAGGTTCTGGGCGCAGCGTGTGACGGCGTACAGGCGTGGGGGCTCGGGTTGGGCGGCGGCGGCTTGGGCGATGGCGAGTAGGCGACGCACCCGGCGCAGGGCTTGCGTGCCGGGGTCGCGCTGCCCGGTGGGGGGTGCGCACAGCAGGACGACGGCTTGCGGCGGTTTGAACGGGGTGTTCCAGTCGTGGGTGAGGGAGGTGCGCAGGCGGTCGAGGCGGTCGGCGCCCACGTCGGCGTCCAGGGTGTTGGCGGTGGCTCCCTGGGCGCGCAGGGCTTGGGCCAGTGCGGTGGCCGAGCCGTCGGACTCGCCGATGACGAGCCAGTCCCCCGTGGTGGTGCGGGCTGCCGGGTCGCGCGGCGCGGGCTGCCAGTGGGGTTCGAGGAACCAGCGGTCGACGTCGCCGTCGCGGCCCTGTGCGCGGTGGCGCAGGAAGCGCAGGGACTCGATGTCGAGGACGGGGTTGCCGCTCGCGTCCAGCAGCCGGACATCGCCGACGATGGCGTCGGCGTCGGCGGGGGTGAGTCGGGCGTGGGCGTACACGGCGGTCTCGGGGTCGCCGAGGATCCGCAGGGTCTTCACGTGGACGGGCAGGACCAGGCCGTGACCGGGGTCCTGGATCAGGACGGCCACGACGAGTTGTGCGCACAGGTCGAGGAGGACCGGGTGGATTCGCAGGGTGTGGGGGGTGGTTCGGGCGGTGGCGGGGATGGTGACGCGCGCCCAGAAGCTGTCGTTTCCCGTCGAGGCGTGCAGTTCGGTGATGCCGGTGAAGGCTGGCCCGTGCTGGAGGCCGCGGGCGCGCAGGCTCTCGTAGAGCGCGTCGGGGTCCAGGGCGACGGGGTGCTGCGCGGCCAGCTCGGTCATGGAGACCGGCAGTGCCGGTGGGGGTGTGGTGGTGCGTCGCAGCACGGCGCGGGCCTGGCGTACCCAGGTGCCGTCCTTGCCCGGGCCGTAGACGTCGCAGTCGGCGCGGTCGGCTCCTTGTTGGGTGACGGTGGTGCTCAGGGGGGTGTGCTCGGCCAGGTGCATCAGTTCGAGGAAGTGGATGTCGGTTGCTTCAACTTCGTACGGTGTGGTGCCGAAGACTTCGCAGGCCGCGGTGAGCGCCAGCGCGCAGGAGGCGGCGCCGGGCAGCACGGCGGCGCCGTGGACGCGGTGGTCCGTCATCCAGTCGATGGCGTCGGTTCCGGCGTCGGCCTGCCAGTGGTGGCGCAGTTGGGGGCCCGGGACCAGGGTGTGCCGGCCCGGCAGGGTGGCGTCCGCGTGGTGGGATGTGCGCGGGTTGGTGGGGTGTTGGGTGGTGTCGGCCCAGTAGGGGCGGCGGTCGAAGGTGAGCGGTGGGACGTCGGCGAGGCTGCCGTCGGCGTACAGGTGGGCCCAGTCGATGGTGACGCCGGCGCAGTGCAGGGCGGCGAGCTGGGTCCGGAAGGTGGCCAGTTCGTCTTCGCGGCGGCGTAGGGTCGGCAGGATGACGGGGTGGTGGAGCAGCCCGGAGAGGTTCTGTGCGATGGGCTGGGTGACCACGGGTTGGGGCGAGATCTCGATGTAGATCTGGTGGCGGTCGGTGGCGGCGGCGGCCACGGCGGCGGCGAAGCGGACCGGGCGGCGCAGGTTGGCGCACCAGTAGGCGGCGTCGAAGAGCGGGGTCTCGCGGGGGTTGTCCAAGACGGTGGAGTAGAAGGGTATGGCGGGCTCGCGCGGGGCCAGGTCGGCGAGGGCGGTGCTGAGGTCGGCGAGCAGCGGGTCGACCTGGGGGCAGTGGGAGGCGACGTCGACGGCGATCGCGTGGGCGGAGATGCCGCGGGACTGCCAGGTGGCGATCAGCTGCCGCACGGCGGCGGTGGTGCCGGCCACGACGGTGGACCCGGGGGCGGCGATGACCGCGACGGAGACCGAGTTGGTGGCGCCCAGCGCGGTCAGTTCGTTCTCGATCGCGTCGCTGTCCAGGGCGACGCTCGCCATGGTGCCGGCGCCGGCGATGCGGGTGAGCAGGGCGGAGCGCCGGCAGATGACCCGCACGCCGTCGGCCAGGCTCAGGGCTCCGGCGGTGACGGCGGCGGCGACTTCGCCCATGGAGTGGCCGATGACGGCGGCCGGTTCCACTCCGTGGGCGCGCCAGGTGGCGGCCAGCGCGACCTGTACGGCGAACAGGGCCGGCTGGACACGGCCGCAGCCCTCCAGCCGGTCTGCGGCGCGTACTGCGTCGAGGACGGAGAAGCCGGCTTCGGCTGCGATGAGCGTGTCTGCTTCGGCGAGGGCTTCGGCGAAGGCGGGGTCCTGCTGGAGGAGGGTCTGGCCCATGCCCTGCCACTGGGAGCCCTGGCCGGAGAAGACCCACACCGGGTGTCGGCTGATGCCGGCGCCCACGGCGCCGCGCACGACGCCCGGGTGGGCGTGGCCGGCTTCGAAGGCGTGCAGGGCACGGATCAGCTCGTTGTGCGAGGTGGCCACCACGCCCAGTCGCCCGCGGCCCAGTGAGCGGCGCAGGGCGAGCGTGTGGGCGATGTCGCGTAGGGGGATGTCGGCGCCGTCGGTGGTGAGCCAGTGGGCAAGTCGGCGGGCGGCTGTGGGGAGCACGTCCGGGGAGCCGGCCGGCACCAGGATGACCTCGGGGCCGGCGGTGTGGGGGGCCGCGGTGGTGCGTTGTGCGGGGATGGGTACCCGGTCGCCTGCGAGGGCGGGGTGGGTGGGGACGCCGGTGAAGCCGGTCGACCGCACCGGGCCGGCGGGTGCCGGGAGGGCCAGCGGGGTGGGTGCCTGCTGCAGGATGACGTGGGCGTTGGTCCCGGAGAAGCCGAAGGAGGAGACCGCGGCCAGTCGGGAGGCGGTCTGGGTGGGCCAGGGTGACAGGGAGGTGGGCACAAACAAGCGGGTGCCCTCGGCGTCGATGGCCGGGTTCCAGCGGGTGAAGTGAAGGTTGGGCGGGACCAGTGCGTGCTGCAGGCAGAGCACGGCCTTAATGAGGCCCACGACTCCGGCGGCGGGTTCCAGGTGTCCCAGGTTGGTCTTGACCGATCCGAGCGCGCAGCGGCCCTGGCCCACGCCGTAGACGGCGGCGACGCTGGAGAACTCGATCGGGTCGCCCACCGGTGTGCCCGTGCCGTGGGTCTCGATCATGCCGACTTCGCGGGGGTCGGTTCCGGCATGGGCCAGGGCCTGGCGGAACAGGGCCCGCTGGGCGCAGGCGGAGGGGGCGGCCAGGCCGTCGCTGCGGCCGTCCTGGTTGACTGCCGAGCCGCGGACCACGGCCAGGACGCGGTCGCCCTCGCGCAGCGCGTCGCGCAGGCGTTTGAGGACGACGACGCCGCTGCCCTCGCCGCGGACGAAGCCGTCGGCGGCGGTGTCGAAGGTGTGGCAGCGGCCGGTGGGCGAGAGCATCCCCATGCGGGCGAAGGACTGGGTGGTCCTGGCGCCGAGCATGAGGGTGACGCCGCCGGCCAGGGCGAGGTCGCACTCCTCGTCGCGCAGGGACTGACAGGCAAGGTGGAGTGCGACCAGGGAGGAGGAGCAGGCGGTGTCCAGTGCGACGCAGGGTCCCTGCAGTCCCAGCAGGTAGGAGATGCGGCCGGCGGCGACGCAGTGGCCGTTGGTGAGGATCGATCCCTCGAGCTCGCGGGGCGCGCCGGCGAGGGACTCCATGTAGTCGGTGTAGCTCAGGCCCGCGAACAGGCCGGTGGGGGTTCCACCGAGTTGGTCGGGTGCGATGCCGGCGTGCTCCAGTGCTTCCCAGGCCACCTCCAGCAGCAGTCGGTGCTGGGGGTCGAGGACCTCCGCCTCCTTGCCGGAGACGCCGAAGAAGTCGGCGTCGAAGCCGGCGACGTCCCGCAGGTAGCCGCCTTGACGGAGCGTGGTCGGGTGCGGGTGCTCGGGTGACTGCGCCAGGGTGCGGCTGGGCAGCGGGTGGCCGACCGCGTCGCGTCCCTCCACGAGCAGGCGCCAGAGCGCGGCGGGCGAGTCGATGTCGCCGGGGAGCCTGCATCCCATGCCGACGACGGCGATGTGCGAACCGGCGTGATCGTCTTGGTGGCTCACTGACGGGTCCTCCTGGTCGGCTGAGCGGGCTGAGCGTCGGCTGGGGATGGGCGGTCGGGGGTGAGGGCCGGGCGCGGGAGACGGGAGCCGGGAGCCGGGAGCCGGGCGAGGCTCGCAGCGGTGGGCCGGCTTGCGGCGGCGGCCCGCTCCCGCCGGTCGTTGTGGCTAGGCGGCGTCCGGGGTGCCGAGGAGGAGGGCGCTCTTGACGCCGCCGATCTGGTAGTTGCAACTCAGCGCGTAGTCGAAGTTCAGGGGCTGGGCGACGGTGCCGGGCAGGGGGTTGAAGCTGAGGTTCGCCGCCGGCTCCTCGCAGTTCGCGGTGGGGCAGACCTTCGAGCGCTCCATCATCAGCAGCGTCAGTGCGACGCCGAGGGCTCCCGCGGGGGCGCCGTTGTGACCGAAGCAGGCTTCCTGCGACGTCATCAGCAGGTCCGCCACGTCGGTGCCGTAGAGCTGTCGGGCGGCGTTCGACTCGAAGGCGGTCACCACCACGTCGCCGTCGCTGCCGCCGTGGATGTAGGGCACTTGGTCGATGGACCAGCGGTCGCCGAGGCAGGTACGGATGGCGGCCACCAGGGAGGCGCCGCTCTCGTCGCTGGCCAGGGGGTTCGAGAGGCCGTCACGGGTCATGCCGTGGGCCAGGACCTGGCCGTAGGTGTGGGCTCCGCGTCGGTCTGCGTGATCGCGGCTCTCCAGGACGAGGGTCACCGAGCCCTCGCCGTGGTTCACGCAGTCGGCCCGCCGGTCGTAGGGCCGCATGATCCGGTCGAACGACGGGAGGAGCTCGGGCATGCCGTCGACCCGGATCTCGTCGTAGGTGCGTTGGGCGCCGTGGAGCAGCCGCTGGACGTTGTGGATCACGTCGACGCCGAAGACGTCGACGCCGGTGACGACGGCGATGTCTATGTCGCCGTCGGCGATCATGCGGCGGGCGTTGCCGATCTGCACGGCGGAGGATGCGCAGCCGCAGGAGACGGTGAAGCAGGGGCCGGTCGTACGGGTGACTCCCCCTTGGACCAGTGCGACGTCCGAAGGCGTCAGCGCCTGCTGGGCTCTGACGAACAGTTCCATCGCCTGTTGGGGACTGGTCGCCTTGGCGTCGGCCTGCAGGACGGCGAGGTAGCTGGGGATGTTGGCGTCGATGCCCCCGCGGCCGGCCAGGACCGCCGCGTCGCCCAGGTCGCCGGCGCGGATGTCCAGTTCGGCGTCGGCGCAGGCCTCGACCAGTGACACCAGGCCGAAGCGGTGCGCGTCGGTGTAGTGCCGCGAGAAGATCCCCGGAAGGTCGGGCAGGCGGCTGTCGAACGCGTCCCAGGACAGGTTCACCGAGCCGTAGTAGATGCCGTTGTGGGTGAGGCAGGACCGTCCGTGGGAGGCCACGTCCCACACCTGGTCTGCCGTGAACACCGGCTCGCTGTCGCCCGGGAGGCAGAACCCCATGCCGGTGACCATGGTGTCGCGCGGGCCCGTGCCCCTGCTGCCCGTCGTGGCAGCGTGCCTTCTCACAGCACACCTCCGAAAGCGTGCCGGGAAAGCTGGATCGCCACCGCGATCACTGCGAACTCACTCATCGGTGCTCATCTCTGTGTCAGATAGGAGGTGGGGCCGAGCCGGCCGTGCGGGCCCGGCTGGCGCGGGCCCCGGGCGGGGTCCCGGACTGGTCGACGCGGGACGGGCCGGACCGGAGGCGGGCCGGGCCGGGCCGCGGCGTGTTCGTTGAGGGCCTGCGAGCGGTCGTGGTGGGCTGTCGGCCGCTCACGCACGCCCCAGTGGCCTACTCCGCGATGGCGGTTCGATAGGACCAGCGGTAGACGGGGGCCGGCTCGCCGTCGAAGTCATCGTATTCCTCGGTGAATTCGAAGTGCTCGTACCCATTGCCGCGAAGAATGCTCAGCCGGCCGTCGACCTCATCGGCCGGAACCTCCTGGACCCGCGGGAGATCATCCGGCCCTCCCCTCAGGAGAACGACTACCAAACGACGCACTGCACTCACCTCATCCCAGGCGAGAAATCCGAACACCACTGCCCGGAAAACGACATCACCAGGAATTACCGTAGCCCAGGACCGAGGCTCGTGAAGAGCGCGGAACAGCTCGGAAAGGTAGTGCAAGGAGCAGATTGGGGCGCGCCCAAGCATGACTGCATCAGACAGTGTGGCGCCAACAACATCGCGGCACGACCCGGGGCGATCGAGCGGTGGTCGACCACACGCGGCCGGGGATGATCCTACAATGCGCGAGGCGGAATCCGCAGCTGGTTTCATGAATGCGACAACTTCGGCGCGCTCGCCCTTCCCCAGGCTCCAGCGCTAGCAAATCAGCAGGTCAGAATGCATGGGGCGACTGTAGTAGGTGGATTATGGATACTTTTTCAGATGCCCGCCAAAACGCCCACCAATGCATGTCGAGCATGCCAGCTATTGAGGCCGAGGCGTCGACTCTGATCATTTTCATGGCGAAGCAAAAAGATCTTTGCCAGTCCCACGGAGGGCTGGAACTCAAGGCTTGATCAATGTTTACCGGGCCTTAGTCGGCCATTATCCGCAGGGCCTGAAAGGGGTCACGCCGCGCTCCGCCGGACGGTACTCATGTGGCGACTCAGAGCCATCTCCTCCGGTAGTCACCGGCGCACTCCGGCGCATGCGAACACCCATATGTGCCTGCCAGCATCTGACGGCATGTCAGATATGGAAAGCCCATTGCTGTCCCCGAAAACCGGACCTAGCTTCGAATGAAAGCGCTTCCGGTGGGCCTATCATGCGGCCCGCCGCGCTCGGGAAACCGGAAAGAGGAACGCAATGGCACCGATTCTGCTCACGCTCGTGCCTCCGCAGGGACCGACGACGGGAGGAAACCCCGCGATCCTCGTCGGCACCGGCCTGTCCGGGGCCACCGCGGTGATGTTCGGCACCACGCCGGCCGCCACCTTCAACGTCATGTTCGACGGCGCCATCACCGCCACTGTCCCGCCGGGCACCGGCTCGGTTCAGGTCACGGTGGTCACCCCGTCGGGCACCAGCAACGCCGCCACCTACACCTACGTGGAGGCGGCCCCGCCCACCATCCTCGCCCTGGTGCCGCCGATCGGCCTGGCCCTGGGCGGCATCCCGGTCCTCATCGCCGGTTCCGGGCTGTCCGGGGCCACCGCGGTGATGTTCGGCGCCACCCCGGCCAGCACCTTCACGGTTCTGAGCGACGGCGCCATCCTGGCCACCTCGCCGCCCGGAAGCGGCACGGTCCAGGTCACGGTGGTCACGACCGCCGGTGTCAGCAACGGAGCGTCCTACACCTACGTGTAGGACGCTCCCGATCCGCGGACCCCGCGGACCGCTCCCGTCCGGTGATCGCCGATCCGTGACGGACGGCGGCACCCGGGGTCCCCGGAACGCAAAGAGCTCCGACAGCGCCACGGCG
>NZ_BAAALF010000052.1:0-29819 GCF_039528135.1 Kitasatospora nipponensis
CCCGGCCGGCGGGCCGTCGGGCGCGGGCGAGCCGGTGGTCCACCCGGAGCACTGCCGGCTGCTGCCGCTGCCGCCCGAGCTGGCCGGCACCCCGCTCGGCGCCGACGGGACGGTCCTGGGCGGCGTGCTCTGCTCGCAGGACGGCCGGGTGAGTTTCCACGGCGTCGACGGGCGCAGTGTCAGCCTGCCCTCCCCGTACGCGACCCCGGGCGACCGCCCGGTGGGCCGGCTCGACCTGCCCGGCGGCGCCGCGCTGATGATGATCATGGGCCATCGCGGTCTGAGCCTGGGCCCGCTGGAGGGCACCGGCGCGATCGCCGAGCGGCTCGCCGAACTCACCGCGCTGCACCCCGGCCACCTGCACGCGGCCGGGACGGCGCTGGTCCCGCCGCTCGACCACTGGCACGCGCTGCGCCCGCGTGACGAGGCCGGCTCGCGCCTGCTGCGCGAGGTGACGGACGACGGCGCCGCCGCGCTGACCGAGGCGGCCCGGCCTGCGCCGGGCGAGCGGCAGGCCGAGTCGAACCCGGCGGCGCACCGGGTGGTGCGGCGGCCCGGCCAGGGCGCGCGGCGGTGGGCGGCCGGCGGCGACGTCGAGGCGGTGCTGGCGGTGGAGGAGACCGGCAGGCTGCTGCCGGGACTGAGTGACCGTCAGCTGGTCAACGGCGTGGCGGGGCTGGTCCGGCTGGCCGCCGACACCGCGGCCCGGGCCGCGCGGTACGCACCGGCGGCCGAGCCCGAGGCCGGCGCCGGGGCCGGCGGGGTGTCCGCGGCGGGCTCCGGCGCGGCCGGGGGTGGCGGACTCGCCGACGCCTGCCCGCCGGGCGGGCAGGACGAGCGGCTGCAGGCGGCCGTCCAGAGCGCGCTGGGCTCGCTGCTCGGCGGCGTCGACGGGTTCGGCAACACCTGGAACCGCACCGGGGAACAGGGCTGGCGGGTGCTCGGCAACCTGCGCGCGGTCGGCGAGTTGTTCGCGGGTGCGGGTGCGGGTGCGGGTGCGGGTGCGGGTGGCTCGGAGGGGTCGGGGGTGCCGCAGGCGGCGGACGCCGTGGCGGTGACCGGGGGGTGGACCACCGATCCGCAGCCGTTGCGGCTGCCCGGCGACGCCTCGTACCACGGCTGGGTCCGGCTGCTGGGCCGGGCCGGACTGCTGGCGCTGGGCGCGGCCTCGGCCGACACCGGGGAGCAGGACCGTCAGGCGCTTGTCCTGCTGCTGACCGAGCTGGCCCGCGGCCCGCTGCTGGGCCTGGGCCCGACGCTGCGGGTGGTGACGCTCTCGGAGCGCTTCGACACCGCGCGGCGCTCGTCCGCCGCCGTCGCCGCCGGTCGGGTCGGCCAGGTGCTGCGGCACGGGGCGCGGACCGTCCTGGTGCTGGCCTGTCGGCAGTACGGCGAGCACCTGCACTGGGAGGCCGTCGACCACGACCCGTCCGGGGAGTTCACGGCCGTCGCCGGCTTCGGCGTCTGCGAGGAGCGGCGGGTGCACGAGGAGCTGACCGCCGGCTGGGTCGGCGCGTTCCTCGACCTGCTGCGGCTGCACGGACCGCTGCCCCGGCGGCCCGAGCAGGCCGTGGAGTTCGGCGCGGCCACCGGCATCGGCCGGGCCCGCGCGGCGATCCTGCTGGCCAACCCGTCCGGCCTCACCGGCTGGTCGCGGGACTTCCTGACGGCCGACCAGCTCGCCCGGCTCGACCTGAAGCCGACCACCGCCCAGGCGGCCCGGGACTGGCTGCGCGCGGTGGACACGGATGACCGGGCGGCGGTGCTCACCGCGCTGGTGCCGGCCGACCCGGCCGAGCTGTGGAGCAGCGGACTCGCGGCCGGCGCGGCCGCCCGCCGCTGGACCGAGCGCCGCGGCGTGCTGGTGACGCTGCCGGAGGACGCGCAGGCGGTCACCGGGGCCACCATCGGCTCCGTCGAGGAGGTGCTCAACCCCGGGCTCACCCCGTGGATCTCCGGTACCACCCGACAGCGGGTGGTGTCGACCGACCGCGGCGCGCAGCTGGTCGCCGAGGACCCCGGTGCGCTGCCCGGCGGCGGCCGGCTCGCCGGCGCGGTGCGCGCGCTGCGCTGGCTGGCCTACCAGCTGCCCTCCGAGGACGGGCTGCGCGCCCTGCTGCCCGCGGGGCTGGCGGCGCTGCGCGCGCGGCTGGCCGACCCCGACCTGCTGCTCGCGCTGGAGCTTGGTTCCACCGTGCCCGGCAAGTCGCTCGCCGCGGTGCTGCGCGAATCCGCCGGGCTGCCGGCGGTCGAGGGCGACCCCGCCACCGGCGGAGCCGGCGGCCCGGGGACGGCGCGCGGCGAGGAGCTGGTGGAGTGCGGACCGGCGGTGGTGCTCGCCCCGGGGTGGTACGGCGAGCAGGCCTACCTGCGGCCGGCCGCGCTGCAGGGTCCGCAGGACCCGCTGCTCGACCTGCTGGACTCGGTGGCGGGCGGCTACTACGTCCAGCGGGAGCTGCGGGCCGTGCGGGCGCTGCTCGGTGAGCAGCTGCCGCGCCTGGTGGCGCCCGGCACGGACGGGGTCGGGGCGCAGGGTGCCGGCGTCGGTGCCGGTGCCGGTGTTTCGAGCTGGGCGCAGAACCCCGAGGTCAGCGTGCCCGAGCTGGTCGCCGAGGTGGCCCGGGCCACCGGGCTCGGCGCGGACGCCGCCGTCCTCTACCTACAGGTGCTGGCCCTGCCCGACCCGACCGACCGCAACACCGCCCGCTGGACGGGCTGGAAGCCGACCCGGTTGAAGCGGGCCCGCTCCGAACTCGCCGCCACCGAGCTGGTCATGGAGGCCAAGCGGGCGCGGGCCGGGCGCAGCCTCTTCCTGCCCGGCGGCTGGCAGGAGGCCAAGGCACCAGGGCTGCCGGTGGAGATCTGGAAGGCGGCTCTCTACCCGCTCTCGACGGGGGACATGATCCTGCCGTTCCTGCCGCCCCAGGAGCTGTTCGCACTCGCCTGGCAGCGGATAACCGACGGCGACCTGCCCGGCTACGAGCAGCTCACCACCAACCACCGCACGAGAGGCCGCCGATGAGCCCCGCCACCACCCCCGCCGACGGTACGGCCGCCGACGGTTCGGCCGCTGCCGGTACCGCAGGCGCCGTCGCCGCCGAGCGCCAGATCGCACTGCCCGAGGACCGGTACGCCGCCGAACTGGAGTTCCTGGCCGGCTACGACACCGGCCCGCGGCCGCCCGGCTGGCGGCTCACCCCGCGCGCGGTGGTCACCTTCGTGCTCGGCAGCGGGGGCGAGAAGCTCAAGCACGGGCGCCGCAGCCTGGCCGTGGAGACGAAGTTCGTCGGCGAGCGCGCGCTGGTGGAGCGGTGCGTGGTGACCCTCGCCGGTGAGCGCGGCCTGCTGCTGGTCGGCGAGCCCGGCACCGCCAAGTCGATGCTCTCCGAGCTGCTGGCCGCCGCCGTCTGCGGCACCAGCGCGCTGACCGTCCAGGGCACCGCCGGCACCACCGAGGACCAGCTCAAGTACGGCTGGAACTACGCCCTGCTGCTCGCCAAGGGGCCCAGTCGCGAGGCACTGGTGCCCTCGCCGGTGCTCACCGCGATGACCACCGGCGCGGTGGCCCGGGTCGAGGAGGTGACCCGCTGCCTGCCCGAGGTGCAGGACGCGCTCGTCTCGCTGCTCTCCGAGCGGCGGATCGCGGTGCCGGAGTTGGCCGGCGGCGAGGACGGCCAGCTGCACGCCCGGCCGGGCTTCACCCTGATCGCCACCGCCAACCTGCGGGACAAGGGCGTCTCCGAGATGTCCGCGGCGCTCAAGCGCCGCTTCAACTTCGAGACGGTCGGCCCGATCGGGGACCTGGGGGCGGAGGTCGAGCTGGTGCGGCGGCAGTCGATGGCCGCGGTCGCCCGCGCCGGCGCGCCGTACGGGGTGGACGACACCGTCCTGGAGGCCCTGGTGACGGCCTTCCGCGACCTGCGCACCGGCCGATCGGCGGAGGGCTGGGACGTCGAGCGCCCGTCCACCGTGATGAGCACCGCGGAGGCGGTCTCGGTGGCCACCGCGCTCGGCGTGACCGCCGCCTACCTGGACGGCGGCGACATCCTGGGCCGACTGCCGGGCCAACTGGTCGGCGTGGTCCGCAAGGACGACCCGGCGGACACCGCGCGGCTGCTCGGCTACTGGGACGGCCCGGTCCGCCGACGGGCCGAGCAGGGCGCGGCCACCTGGCGCACCCTGTGGGACCTGCGCCCGGCGCTGGAGGGCTGACCGCCGTGAGCACGGATGTCCGGGCGCTGGTCGCGGGCGCGGTCGACCGCCTGGCCGCGGCCGGGGCCGCGACCGACGGGCCGTACCTGATCGGGGTGCGCCACCACGCCCCGGCGCTGGCGGCCGTGCTGCCCGCGCTGCTGGCGGCGGCGCGGCCCGAGGTGCTGCTGGTCGAGCTGCCCGCCGAGTTCCAGTCCTGGCTCGACCCGCTGGCGGACGAGCGGACCACCGCGCCGGTGGCGCTCGCCGCCGCGAGCGCACGGGAGGGCGCGGGGCCGGCCTTCTACCCGTTCGCGGACTTCTCGCCGGAGCTGGTCGCCCTGCGCTGGGCGGCCCGCCACGGGGTGCCGGCCGTCGCCTGCGACCTGCCGCTGGCGCTGCGCGGGGAGGATCGGTGCGCGGCGCCGGCGGCGGGTGCGGGAGGGGGAGGTCCGTGGGCGGCGGGTCCGGGGCTGGGGGACGCGCTGCGGCGCCGGCTGACCGGCCGCCCGGACGAGGACCTGTGGGACCGCCTGGTGGAGGCGCCGGCCCCCGGCAGTACCCCGGAGGCCGTCCGCCGGGGCGCGGTGGCGGTCGGCTGGGCCCTGCGGCAGGACGCGGAGCGCGGCGGCCCGGACGGTGACGGAGCGGGCGGGGCCGGCGGGGGTGTCGATCCGCTGGACCTGCGCCGCGAACAGTGGATGCGCGAGCGGATCCGGGACGCCGCGGTGGGCGGGCGGCGGGTCGCGGTGGTGATCGGGGCCTTCCACGCGCCGGCGCTGCTGGACGCGGTGACGACCGTGGAGCAGCCGGCGGCGGAGGGGGCGGGGGAGGAGCAGGTGGTCTCGCTGGTTCCGTACACCTACCCGCTGCTCGACTCCCGTTCCGGCTACCCGGCCGGGATCCGCGACCCGGAGTGGCAGCACACCGTCCTGGAGGCGGGTGGTGACGCCGACCGGCTCGCCGGCGCGCTGGTCGCCACGGCCGTGCGGATCTGCGGGGCGCTGCGCGGCCAGGGCCACCCCGCCGGGCCCGCCGACGCGCGGGAGATCGTCCGGCTGGCCGGCAACCTGGCCCGGCTGCGCGGGCTGCCGGCGCCCGGCCGCGGCGAGCTGGTGGAGGCCGTGCAGACGGTGCTGGCGCAGGGGGAACCGCTCGGGCGGGGGCGTGCGGTGGCCCAGGCCCTGGAGGAGGTGCTGGTCGGCCACCGGACCGGTCGCGCGACCCCGGCGGCCCCCCGTAGTGGCCTCGGCCCGGCGGTCCAGGCCGAGCTGGCCGAGCTGGGCCTGCCCGGCCCCGCCGGCTCGGGGGGGACGGCTGGGCCGGGTGGGACGGCCGCGGGCGCGTCGATGGGCGCGTCGGCGGGCGTGACGGCGACGGCGACCGCGGGCGGCCGGGAGCTGCGGCTCGACCCGCTGCGCAGCGCGCTGGACGCTCGCCGCGAGCTGCTGCTGCACCGGCTGGAGGTCTGCGGCGTCCCCTACGGCGAGCGCCTCGCCGTGGCGGGAGCGGGCGGTGGGGAGGCGCTCGGCTCGCGCTGGCGGGTGCGCTGGTCCCCGGCGGTGGCGGCCATGCTCGGCGTCGCGGGGCTGCGCGGGGTGACCCTCGCGCAGGCCGCCGAGGGCACGCTGCGCGAGCGGCTGCGCCGTGAGGAGGAGAGCGGCGGCTCGACCGCCCGTCAGATCATCGACGGCCTGGCCGAGGCGGCCGGCTGCGCGCTGCCCGCGCTGAGCGGGACCCGGTTGGCCCAGCTCACCGAGCAGCTGCCGGCCGTCGCCGGCCTGCCGGACCTGCTGGACGCGCTCGCCCTGCTCGACCGGCTGGCCGCCGGGCACCTGGGGTCCCCGGCCCCGGGCGGCCCGCTCGCGGGTGGCACCGGCGGCGGGCCCGGTCCGGTCGCCGCGGCCGTCGAGGCGCTCACCGTCGCCGCGGTCCGTGGACTGGAGGGCCTCGGCGGCTCGGACGACCCGGCCGACGCGCGGGCCCTGCTGGAGTTCGCCCGCCGCGCCGACGTACTCGGCGGCGTGCGGCTGGACCACACCCTGCGGACGCTCGCCGACGAGGGGTCACCGCTGGTGCGGGGTGCGGCCGGTGCCGTGCGGGTGCTGCTCGGCCGGCAGACCCCCGCCGCCTTCGGCGGGCGGGTCGCCTCCTGGGTGGACGGCGCCACCTCCCCGGACCGCCGGCAGGCGCTCAGCCGCGCCCTGAGCGGGCTGCTCACGGCGGCCGAGGGCCTGCTGGACACGGCGCCGACCGCGCTGGAACCGCTGCTCGCGCGGGTCGGCGAGCTCGCGGACACGGCCTTCCTGGACCGGCTGCCGGCGCTGCGCGGCGGCTTCGAGACGCTGAGCCCCGCGGCCCGGGGGCGCCTGCTGACCCTGGTCGAGGAGCGGCTGGGGGTGCGCGTGGACGCGCTGCCGGCGGACATCGACCCGGGCGTGCTCGGCCGGTGGTCGCGGGCCGACCTGATGGTCCGCCAGGTGCTGGTGGACAAGGGCCTGCTGCCCGCGGGCGAGGTCGACGCGCGCGAGACCGGGGTGCTACCGGAGGCGCGGGCGGTGGCCGCGGCTGGGCCGCGCGATCCGGCCGGGTCGGCGGGACCGTCGCCGGTGTCGCCGGTGGGGTCGTCGTCGGGATCGTCGGCGCTGCCGATCGCCGACCGGTGGCGGTTGGTGCTGGGCCGAACCGGTGACGGCGGCGGCCTCGGCGGGCGGGCCGCCCGGCTGGCCGCCGCGCTGGACGAGCTCTACGGCAGCGGACGCGGTGAGGGTTCCGGCCCCGACCTGACCGGCGGCGGCCGCGGCGGCCGGGAGGCACCCTACCCCGGCGTGCGGGCCTGGTCGCAGGAGCTGGCGGCGCTCTTCGGCCCGGGCATCCGCGAGGAGGTGCTGGCTGCGGCCGCGACGCTCGGGCGCACCGACGTGCTGGAGGCGCTCTCCCCGCAGGCCGTGCGACCCTCGGTCGACCTGCTCCGCACCGTGCTGCAGCACGCCGGTGCGCTGCCGGAGGCCCGGCTCGCCGCGCTGCGTCCGCTGGTGCGCCGCCTGGTGGACGAACTCGCCGCCGAGCTGGCGACCACCCTGCGCCCCACGCTGACCGGGTTGACCCTGCCGCGCCCCAGCCGGCGGCCGGGCGGCCGGCTCGACCTCGACCGCACCATCCGGGCCAACCTGGCCACCGCCCGGCCCGGTCCGGACGGCGCCACGCTGATCGTCCCCGAGCGGCCGGTCTTCCGGATCAGGGCCGGCCAGGCCAACGACTGGCGGCTGATCCTGCTGGTGGACGTCTCCGGCTCGATGGAGGCCTCGACCGTCTGGGCGGCGCTGACCGCCTCGATCCTGGCCGGCGTTCCCACGCTCACCACGCACTTCGTGGCCTTCTCGACCAGCGTGGTCGACCTGAGCGGCCAGGTCGCCGACCCGCTCGGCCTGCTGCTGGAGGTCACGGTGGGCGGCGGCACGCACATCGCGGCCGGCCTGCGGTACGCGCGCACGCTCGTCACCGTGCCGTCCCGCACGCTGATCGTGGTGGTGAGCGACTTCGAGGAGGGCTACCCGCTCGGCGGCCTGCTCGCCGAGACCCGGGCGCTGGTCGGCGACGGCTGCCGGCTGCTGGGCTGCGCCGCCCTGGACGACAGCGGTCAGGCGCGCTACGCCAACGCCGTGGCCGAGCAGTTGGTGGCGGCCGGCATGCCGGTGGCGATGCTGAGTCCGCTGGAGCTGGCCCGTTGGGTGGGGGAGAAGATCCGTTGACCGAGCGACTGGACGAGCAGACGGTGGAACAGCCCGGGACGGTGGGTCAGCCCGGGACGGCGGGGCAGCCGACCGACCCGCGGGCGGAGACCACGGACGGGCCCTGGCCCTCGGTGCGGCCGGAGGTGGTCGCGGAGGTGGTGGCCGCGCTCTCGCCACGGTTGCAGAAGCGGCTCGACGGTGCGGCCGCCAAGGTCGCGGGGCGGCCCGCCGTGCGGACCGGCGACGAGTGGCGGATCCTGCTGGACGACGAGGTCGCCCTGGTCCTGCACGCGCCGGGTGGCGTGGTGCGGGCGGCCGACGCCGTCCGCTGCGGCTGCCTGCTGGCACCCGCCTGCGTGCACCGCGCCGCGGTGCTCTCGGCGGCCCGGCTCGCCACCGACGAGCCGGAGGGGGCGGCCGAGGCGTAGACCGGGGTGACGGGAGACGGCCCGTCCGATGGCCCGACGGCGCAGCCGGCGACCGGGACGACCGGCGGGGTCGACGCGGCGCCGGGCCCCGAGCCGTTGACTCCCGCCGAGACCGCGGCCGTCGCGCGACTGCGGCAGCGGGCCGCGCAGGCCCTGCCCGCCGGGGTGAGCGGTGCCGGCGCCGTGCCGCAGGCCGAACTGCTGCGCTCGGCGCACCAGGCCCGGCTGCTCGGCCTGCACCGTCCGGCCGCGCTGGCGGCCACCGTGGTCACCGGCCTGCGGGCCGCCCGCGCCGCCGAGCCCGACCACCGCCTCGCGGACCTGGTGGCCGCCTACCGCGAGCTGCTGGAGACCTGTACCGCGCTGCTCGGCCCGCTCCCCGCCGCCGACCTGCGCGGCACCGCGCGGCAGAGCTACCGGGAGGCGGGCGGTCTGCGGCTCTACGGCCTGTGCGCCGAACCCGTGGTGACGGCCACCCACGCCGGGGCCGCGGTCTGGCTGGTGGACGGCGAGGGCAGGCTGGCCACCGTCGCCGACGTCCTGCCGCACGGGGACCACGCCGAGGCGGCCGAGCTCGCGCAGGCCGCCTCGGTGCGTCCCGTCCGGCTGGGCGACGCCTCGCTCTCGCACCGCGAGCTCACCCGCGCCGGACTGGTCGTGCAGGGCGCGACCCGGACGGCGACCGGGCGGCTCGGGGCGGGCGCCGGCGTCCGCGCGGTGCGGGCGGCCGGGGCCGGGTGGCAGCAGTCGCCGGCCGCCGGGCTCTGGGCGGAGCCGGTCGCCGCTCAGGTGGAGCGAGCGCTGCGGGCCGAGCGGGTCCCGTTCGAGGTGCGTCCGGCCGGGTCGGACCTGCTCTTCCTCGACGTCACGGTGCGCGGACCGGTCGTCGCCGCCGGCGGCGCGCACCTGCTCGCGGACTGCGCGGGCCTGCCGGTGGCGCTGCTGCCGGGGCACGAGCACCCCAGCCTCGCCTACCGCGCCAACCTGGCGCTGCTGGCCGCCGCCCCCAGCCTGCGCCTGCGGGTGATCGGCCGGCTGGAGCGTGCGGCGACCGCGCGCCCGCGCCTGCTGGCCGCGGGTCCGGCGCCGCAGCAGGCGGGCGGTGCGGACGGCGTGGACGGTGTGGCGGACGGGACGCGGGACGGCGCTGCGCTGCGGTTGACGGCGGAGCGGCTGGGCCGGGTCAGCCTCGGGCTGGAGCGGTTGCAGCACGCCGACCTCCCGGCCGGGGACGCGGCACCCCTCGCGCCGGGCGTGGCCGTGGAGGCGGCGGCGGGGTCGGAGGCCGGGGCGCTGCCGCCGGTGCACCTGCTGAGCCGGCGGGTGGCGCAGGTGGTGACCGGCGGACGCCGGGCGCTGACGCCGAGCGGTGCTCAAGGAGGCGACGAGGCAAGGGCGTTGCGCGAGACGGGCCTGGGCACGGCGGCGCAGCTGCTCACCGCGCTGCGGGCGGCCGCGGTGGACCAGGACCGGGACGTCTTCGGCCGGCTGCGCACCGACGACCACCTCGGCTTCGCCCTGGCCTGGCTGGCCGCCGCCTGCTACCAGGAGGAACTCGCCAACGCCCTGTGCGCCGCCGCCTGGCAGCAGCCCGGCTGAACGCGCGCGCGTCCGCCGCCGCCTGGGGGTCCTCGACGCGGGCGCACCGCACCGGGTGCACCCGCACCGGGCGGCGCTACGCCGTCGCCAGGCGGCTGCTGTGCCGGTGGAAGGAGAGGCTCTTGCTGAGGGTCTGCAGCACGTTGGCCGCGATCAGGCCCAGCCAGAGCGCGCCCAGGCCGCCGAACTCGACCAGGGGCACGGCCGCCAGGGCCAGCGCCCCGAACCAGACGCAGGTGGAGAGCAGGCTCGGCAGGGTCCGCCGCAGTCCCACCAGCCCGAAGCCGGCCACCGCCTGCAGCGCGTCGGTGGCCACCGCCACCAGGACCAGCGGCAGCAGCTCCAGCACCCGCCCGCGCACCGACGGGTCGCTGCTGAAGACCGGCACGAGCTGACGGTGCGCCAGCGCCAGGGCCGCGCCGAGCACCGTCACCGCCCCCAGCGCCACGCCCATCCCCACCCGCACGCAGCGCCGGGCCCGGGCCGGATCACCGGCGGTGACGGCGACGGCGATCAGCGGCACCGTCGCCTGCCCGACCGCCACCGCCACCGTGTACAGCAGGTTGGACAGGGCGACGCAGACCGTCTGCACGGCGGCGCTCGCCGCGCCCAGCCGGGCGGCCGCGAAGGTCAGCACGCCCATCACCGCGAACTTGACCAGCACGGTGCCGGCGAGCGGGATCCCCACCCGCGCCTGCCGCATGATCCCTCGCAGCTCCGGCCGGCCCGGGAGGGTCGGCAGGCCGCGCAGCACGTCCACCCTGCGCAGGGCCAGTTGGGCCGCGATCCGGCCGACCAGGGTGGCGCCCAGCAGGGAGAGGCCGGCGCCGGTCAGGCCGAGGGAGGGGATCGGCCCCACGCCCCGGACCAGGGCGAGCGACAGCACGACCGCCGTCGCGGTGCCGCACAGTCCGGCGCGCATCACCTGGCGGGCCCGGCCCAACCCGATCAGGACGGTGGTGGCCGTCGATCCCAGCGCGCTGACCAGCACGCCGGCCGCCAGCAGGGCGGGGAAGCAGACTCCCAGCCGCTCGGTGGCGGCGGGCGGCGCGCCGGTCGCCACGGCGATCAGCGGCACCGCGGCGACCACGGCCGCCCCCAGCACGCCCACCCCGTACCCCAGCCACCGGCCGCCGCGCACCACCGGGGCGAGCGCGGCGGGATCGTCACGGTGCGCCGCCACGAAGGGGATCACGCCACGCTGGACGCCGGCCAAGGTCGCCTGGACCGGGCCGAACACCGCGATCCCCAGCGCGAACGCGGCCAGCGAGCCGGTGCCCCTTCTTCCTTTCACGCTCGGCTCGCCTGCGGGCGCTGGGTGCCGGTGCCGACGCTCCTCGCTCCGGCACTCGCTTCGCTCGCTTGTCGCTCGTCGCTTTCAGCACCGGCGCGCCCTCCGGCTCGCTCGCTGGGCGTCGCCCAGCAGGGCGGTGTCGACGAGGGCGGCGAGGGAGGAGACCATCATGGTGAGGTAGACCGGCCCGGCCGTCGCGAGGAGCTGCGCGGTCAGGCTGCCGGCCCCGCCGGGCTCCCCGCCGCCGCCCGCGCCGGATCGGTCGGCGGCCCGTCCCGGTGGGGCCGGGTGGTGTGCCGCCTCGGTTCGTCGCATCGGATCCTCGTCCCCGTAGCGTTCGGTTTCCTGGTGCGTCCCGCGTCCCGGCGTCCCCGCGTCCGGTCGTGGACGATCCTAGAACCGGTACGGTGACGCCGTGACAGGTGATCAGAGAACGGGTGAGGGTGGCGGCGCCGACTGCGCGCCGCGGGCGGGGAAGTACGCGCGCGTCGAGCGGGAGCGCCGGTTCCTGCTGGCCGCCCCGCCGCCGGCCGCGCTCGTCGTGGCGACCCGCAGGATCACCGACCGGTACCTGACCGGCACGCGCCTGCGGCTGCGCCGGGTGGAGCACCTGGAGAGCGGGGAGCGCCAGGAGAAGCTCACCCAGAAGATCCCCGCCGACCGGTCCGGCCCGGTCCAGGGGCTGATCACCAACACCTACCTGTCCCGCGCCGAGTACGACCTGCTCGCCACGCTGCCCGCCGCGGTGCTCCGCAAGACCCGCCTGAGCATCCCGCCGCTGGGCGTCGACGTCTTCGACCCGCCGCTGCACGGCCTCGTCCTCGCCGAGGCCGAGTTCGACACCGACGAGGCGGCCCGCTCCTTCCGCCCGCCGCCGCAGAGCATCGCCGAGGTGACCGACGACCCCCGCTTCACCGGCGGCGGCCTCGTCCGCGCCGACCGCGACCAGCTGCGCGGCTGGCTGGCCGAGTACGGGATCGACGCCGACGCTGATGCCTACCCCGACGCCGACTCCACGCTGCGCGCCGGCGGTTGAGGACGCGCGGCGGCGGCGGGGACCGTGACCCCTCGGTCCGGCCGCCACCGCGTCCACGGTCACCGGGTGCGCGCCGGTGGGCAGTTCGACGCCGGCGGCCCGGCGGGCAGGTACGGTTGCGAGTCCGGGCCGGCCCGCCGACGACGTGCTGCGGCGCCGACGACGTCCTGGTGCAGCTGCTCGACTGACGGCGCGTCATCCCGCCGGGGTGCCCGTCCCCGTCCCGATCCGTCCCCCGATCCGTCCCACCCCGATCCGCCCCGAGGAGCCGCCGTGCACGCCGAGCCCGTCGACCGCACCCCCCACCTGACCCTGGGCGAGGGACCCACCTGGGACGCCGTGGCCCAGCGGCTCTACTGGATCGGGATCCCCGACCGGCGGGTGCAGTGGCTGGAGCCGGCGACCGGCCTCCAGGGCGCCCGCACCCTGGACACCATGCCGGGGACGCTGGCGCCCTACCGGGACCGTCAGGTGGTGCTGGCGACCGCCCGGGGTTTCGAACTCCTGGACACCGAAGCGGACCCCGAGGCCGCCGACACCGACGCCGACGCCGACCCGGCCCCCGAGCAGGCGCGCACCACCCTTGTCGCCCCCGTCGAGACCGACCGCCCGGACCGGCGGATGAACGACGGCAAGTGCGACCCCTACGGCCGCCTGCTGGCCGGCACCATGCAACTGGAGGAGCCCCGCCGCCCCGGCTCGCTCTACCGCCTGGAGCCGGACGGCACGGTGCTCCCCGTGCTGGACGGTCTGGCCATCCCGAACGGCCTGGCCTGGCCCGAGCCGGACCGGCTCTGGTACATCGACACCCCGACCCGCCGGATCGACCTGTTCGCCTACCCCGAGCACGGCCCGGTCGGCCCGCTGATCCGCTCGCTGGACGTCTCGCACCTGCCGGGCTGGCCGGACGGCATGACCCTGGACGCCGACGGCAACCTCTGGGTCGCGTTCTGGGACGGCGCGGCGGTGCACTGCCTCTCGCCGGCCGGCCGCCTGCTGGCCACCGTGGAGCTGCCGGTGCCGCGGGTCACCAGCTGCGCGTTCGGCGGCGCCGACCTGGACACCCTCTACGTCACCACCGCGAGCAGCCCGGACGCGGCGGCGTCCGGGCTGCTCTTCAGCGTGCGGGGAGCGGGCGGCGGTCGGCCCGCCCAGCCGTGGGCGGGCCTGGCGCCCGGGCGCTGAGGCCTCAGCGCCCCGGCTTGGCCAGCACCAGCTCGGTGTTGTGGTCCAGCGCGGTGCCGAGCTTGGCCGCCGGGGTGGCGTAGAGGTCGTTGAACGACAGCTCGCGGTAGAGCGAGGCCAGCCCGGCGTCCGAGGTGTCCTGGAAGTCCGTGGCGTACGGCGCCGAGGACTCGATCAGGGTGGTGAAGAGCGAGATCGTCCCGTCGCCGTTGTCGGCCAGCTCGATGATCCGGGCGTGCTGCGGGAAGTCGATGTGCGAGGCGGTGTTGATCTCCCAGAAGGCGCGCTCGGGCACCGCGTGGCCGTGCGCGGTGATCCGGTTCTCGTGGCTGTGGCCGTTCACCCAGGCGACCACGTTCGGGTAGCGCTGCAGCAGCGCGACCAGCTCGTTGCCGTCGTGCCGCTTCTCGAAGAGGTGGCGCGGGTCGGGCAGCAGGTTGCCCATGGTGGTGCTGGTGTGGTGGCTGAACAGGACGATCAGGTCGCCGCCGCGGCCGTTGCGCACCGCGTTGCCGCTGGTGTCGTACCAGTGCCCGCTGTGCGCCTGCAGCTGCTTCTCCAGCCAGCTCAGCTGGGCACTGCCGATCGAGCCGTCGGCGAAGCCGGCCGCGTTGGTGGTGTCCAGGCTGATGCCGAGCACGCTGTCGGAGATCCGGAAGGCGTAGTACAGGTTGCCGCTGGCGACCGCGTCGGAGCTGAAGCCGTGGCCGTAGGGGCCCGCGCCGGTGTGCGCCGGGTTGAGGTGGGCCTGCGCGAACTCCTTGGTGGTGAACGGCTTGCGGCGGGCGTCCGGGGTGATCTCGCGGACCGCGTCGGCGTCGGTCAGCAGCCGGCCCAGCTGCAGGACGGCGCCGGCCGGGTCGTGCTGCAGCTGGGCGGCCAGCTTCGCGGCGTCGGCGTCGTTGCAGCCCTCGATCTTGCGGTCGCCGGTGTAGATCGAGTTCAGCAGGCCCAGGTCGGGCAGCGTGCCCTCGATGCTGTCGTCGTGGTTGCCGACCGTGGTGTACCAGGGCGTCTTCAGCCCGGGGGCGTCGAAGGAGCGCCCGGCGGCGCCGAGGAAGCCGGGGATCTGCGGGAAGCCCTTGGCCTTGTAGCTGTCCTGGTAGCCGAGCTCGGGGTTCCAGTAGGCGGCGCTGCCGGAGTTCTGCACGCCCTCGTAGCGGTTCGGGTCACCGCTGTTCGGCGTGATCCGGCCGCCGCTCATCACCGTGAGGTACCAGTCGAGTTCGAGCTGCTCGTGGTTGTCGGTGTTGTCGCCGGTGGCCATCACCAGGCTGAACGGCAGGCCGGTGTACGGGCCGGTGGCGATCGCGTTGACCCGCTCCACCAGCGCCGAGGCGCCGCGCACGGTCAGCGTCTCCTGCGGGCGGTGCGCGGCGCCGTTCCAGCGCGCCAGGTACTCGAAGCGCATCGGGGACTCGGTGTCGCACAGGTGCATGTCGGTGAACTGGACGAAGCTGGCCAGCCCGGTGCGGCGGTCGTCGCGCCCGGTCTGCGGGCCTGCCAGCTCGCCGCGGACCACCAGCGGCCAGCCCGGGCCGGACAGCAGCCGCTGGTAGCCGGCCGCGCCGCTGGGGGTGGCCACCTGCTCCAGCGTCGTCCCGCCGATCCGCACCGCGCGGGTGGCGGTGCGTGCCAGGGCGCGGTCGATCTCCGCCGCGGAGGCGAAGGTCGCGCCGGCCAGCGAGAGTGCGGCCCCGGTGGTGGCGGCGCCTGCGCCGCCGAGGAATGCGCGCCGACTGAACGAAGACATGGGATCCCCTCCTGATGTTCCGACAGGGACCGCGCTGGCCCTGCCCGGAACCGACCTGTGACGATGCGGTCGGCCCACCGGTGGTGCACCGGGGCCAGACCGACAGCGCACGTTACCGGCTGGTAGGCGGTGCGCAAAGCCCTGCGGGGGAACGGGGTGCCAACATCGGGCGACACCTCCCGCGGGCCCCCGCCCCGCCGGGCGGACGCCTTCGTTCCGCTTCCGCCGCGGGCCGGGCGGGCGTACCGTGGCCAGACGGCAGTGTGTACACCTCCCTTCCGGCCGCGGTGCGCGCCGCCCGCCCGAACCTCACACCGACCCTTTGCCGGGGGCCCGCCGATGGCCGATCCGATGGCGTTCGTGACCACTCCCCGGCTGCAGCGCGCCCGCCGCCCGGTGCGCAGCCGGGTCAGCGACTCGCGGGAGGTCTACCAGCCGCGGGCGCTGCTGCCGATCATCAGCGGCCAGGCCGAGCGCTGCATGGACTGCGGCCTGCCGTTCTGCCACCAGGCCTGTCCGCTGGGCAACCTGGTCCCCGAGTGGAACCGGCTGGTCTCCGCGGCCGACTGGCGCGACGCCGCCCGCCGGCTCTGCGCCACCAACAACTTCCCCGAGTTCACCGGCCGGCTCTGCCCCGCGCCCTGCGAGAGCGCCTGCGTGCTGGGGATCGACGGCGACCCGGTGACGATCAAGAACGTCGAGCTGGCGATCGCCGACCACGCGTGGGAGTACGGCTACGAGGCCCCGCGACCCCCCGGGCGGGGCACCGGCCGCCGGGTGGCGGTGGTCGGCTCCGGACCGGCGGGCCTGGCCGCAGCCCAGCAACTGACCCGGGTCGGGCACGCGGTGACGGTCTACGAGCGCGCCGACCGGCTCGGCGGGCTGCTGCGCTACGGGATCCCCGACTTCCGGTTGGAGAAGCACCGGCTGGACCGCCGGCTCGACCAACTGCGCGCCGAGGGCACCGTCTTCCACACCGGGGTGACGGTCGGCGAGGACCTGTCCGCCGACGAGCTGCGGGAGCGCTCGGACGCGGTGGTGATCGCGGTCGGGGCCACCGACTGGCGTGAACTCCCGCTTCCCGGGCGCGCACTGCCGGGGATCCACCAGGCGATGGAGTACCTGCCGCTGGCCAACCGGGTGGTCGCCGGGGACCTCGCCGCCTCACCGGTCAGCGCCGGCGGGCGGCGGGTGGTGGTGATCGGCGGCGGCGACACCGCCGCGGACTGCGTGGGCACCGCGGTGCGCCAGCACGCCCGGGAGATCCGCCAGGTCGACATCAACGCCCGGCCACCGGCCGAGCGGTCGGCGGCCGAGCCCTGGCCGGTGCACGCCCGGGTCTACCGCGAGACGACCTCGCACGAGGAGGCCGCCGGCACCGACGGTGGCGCCGGGGACGACGACGTGCGGACCTTCGCGGCCACCACCGTGGGCTTCGGCGCCGACGCCACCGGGCGGGTCGGCGGGGTCGAGCTCGCGGCGGCGGAGCCCGGCACCCGCCGGCCGGTCCCCGGTACCGCCCGGGTGCTGCCGGCCGACCTGGTGCTGCTGGCGCTGGGCTTCAACGGTCCAGAGCGGGACAGCGCGCTGGTCCGCCAACTGGGCCTGGCCCTGGACCCGCACGGCCGCCTGGCCCGCGACGCGGCCTTCGCCTCCCCGGTCCCGGGCGTCTTCGTGGCCGGTGACGCCGGGCGCGGCCAGTCGCTGATCGTCTGGGCGATCGCCGAGGGCCGCTCGGCCGCCGCCGCCGTGCACCGCTACCTCACCGGGAGCGACGAGCTGCCGGCCCCGCTGGGCGCGGCCGACCGCGCGATCACCGCCGAGGATCCCTGACGAGCCGAGGACCCCTGAGGAGCGGCCCGAGCCCGCCCCCACCACCGAGTGGGCGCGGCGCCCGCCCGGCCATCCGACAGCCCGATCGAGGAGGACCAGGATGACCACCGACCGCCCCGGCGACACCCGGATCGAGGCGCCGGCGACCCTGCCGACCCTGCGGATCACCCGCGAGTTCGCCGCGCCCGCCGCCCGGGTGTACCGGGCCTGGACCGAGCCCGGCCTGGTGGCCCGCTGGCTGGGTCCGCGCGGCCTCACGCTGGAGATCGACGCCTGGGACGCCCGCACCGGCGGCCGCTACCGCTACACGATGTGGCGCGAGGGCGTGCAGATCGCCGCCTTCTACGGCTCGTTCCACGAGCTGCGCCCCGCCGAGCGGCTGGTGCAGACCTTCACCTACGAGGACGTGCCGGACGACGTGGTGCTGGAGACGGTGACCTTCACCGACCTCGGGCCCGGGCGCAGCCGGGTCACCTCGACGGCCGTGGTCGACACCGTCGAAGCGCGGGACGCGATGCTGGCCGGTGGCATGGAGGGCGGCGTGGTCGAGGGCTACCGCAAGCTCGACGAGCTGCTGGCGAACGGCTGACCGCGCTCCGGCCGCCCGGTTCGCCCTGCCGTGACCTCCGCTCGCGCGGTGGCCGGCTCACGGCCGTCGCGGCGGCACCAGCCCGGCGATCAGGGCCGCGGCCTGCACCTGGGCCTCGAACAGCCCGTCGCGGGCCGGCTCCTCCAGCCAGCAGAAGTGCCCGTACACCTCCAGCGAGACGAACCCGTGCAGCGTGGACCAGGTGAGCAGCAGCACCTGGTACATCGCCGGGTCGAGGTCGTCCTCGGCGTGGTCCGCGTGCTTGGCCAGCAGTCCGGCGGCGGCCGCGCCCGAGAGCTCGACCAGTGGCTCGCCCAGCCGCCCCAGCCGGCGGCTGTCGGCGACCAGGGCGCCCAGGTGGTCGAGCGCGCGGTGCCCGGCCTCGCTGGTCGGGCCGTCCACCGGGGCCTGGTAACTGGGCAGCGGGGCGCCGAAGATGAGGGCGAAGCGCTGCGGGTCGCCGTTGGCCCACTGCCGGTAGGCCGAGCAGATGGCCAGGAACCGGCCACCGAGGTCGTCGGCGGGCACCGAGCTCTGCGCGGCGGCGAAGGCGGCGGCCAGGCCGTCGAAGGAGTCGGCCACCAGGGCGGTGAGCAGCTCGTCGCGGTCGGCGAAGTAGCGGTAGAGCGCCGGGGGCGTGACGCCCATCGCCCGGGCGATCTCGGTGAAGCGCACCTCGCTCGTGCCGGCCTCGCGCATCAGCGTCAGCGCGGTGCGCTTGATCTCCTCCACGGTGGCCGCCCGGGTGCGGTCCCTGCGGCTGAGCGCACCGGTGGGTTCCGTGCGCGTGGCGTCCGTGGACATGGCTGCTCCGTTCCGGTCCTGTGATTCGCGCCACAGGGAATTGACAATCCGTATGCCCCCTCATGAATGTTACGTCTCGTAACGCCTGTGAGGAAGCTTTACTACGAGCTTTACTACGGAGGATGTCATGTCCCAAGCCGTCATCGGTAGCAGGGGAGCGCTCACCGGGGCGGCACCCAGCCACCGCGCGGGGCCCCTCGGCCGGATCGCCGGCTGGAGTTTCCGCCGGCGCGGGACCACCGTGCTGCTCTGGCTGCTCGCGCTGGGCGCCGCCCTCGGGCTCGCCGCGGCCTTCGGCGGCACGTACAGCGCGGACTACACCGCGCCCGGCTCCGACTCCAAGAGCGCCCAGCACCTGCTCGCGCGCGACTTCCCCGCCGAGTCCGGCGAGTCGATCAGCGTCGTCGTGCACAGCGCCGGCGCGCTCACCGCGCCCGACGTGCGGGCCCAGGTCGAGACCGTGCTCGGGCAGCTGGGCAAGGTCGCGCACGTCCGCGGCGTGCAGAGCCCCTACGCCGGACCCGGCTCGATAGCCGCCGACGGCCACACCGCCATCGCCACCCTGCAACTGGACGTGGCCACCCCCTCCGACATGCCCAAGCCGGACACCCATCAGCTGCTGGACATCGCCGCACGCGCGCCCGGCGGCCTGGAGGTGCACCTCGGCGGCATGGCCGTCCAGCAGGCCGAGCAGGGAGCGATCGGCTCCGAGGGCATCGGCATGGCGGCCGCCGCGCTGATCCTGCTGGTGACCTTCGGCTCGGTGGTCGCCGCCGGCCTGCCGCTGCTCACCGCGCTGGCCGGGCTGGCGGTCAGCAGTATCCTGCTGCCGGTGCTGGCCGCGATCATGCCGGTCCCCGACTGGTCCACCTCGCTCGCCGCCATGATGGGCATCGGGGTGGGCATCGACTACGTGCTGCTGCTCGTCACCCGCTACCGGGAGTGGCGCGCCGAGGGCCTGGAGCCGCAGGACGCCACGGTCGCCGCGCTGGACACCGCCGGACGCTCGGTCTTCGTGGCCGGCCTGACCGTGGTCGTCAGCATGCTCGGACTCTTCGCGATGGGCCTGTCCTTCATGCGCGGGGCCGCCTTCGCCGCGATCCTGTCGGTGCTGGTCGTGCTGATCGCCGCCGGCACCCTCTTCCCGGCGCTGCTCGGCTACCTCGGCCGCCACATCGACCGGCTGCGCCTGCCGCTGCCGCGCCGCGGCGCGCGCCGGGCCGCCAACGAGATCAGCCCCGGCTGGCTGCGCTGGAGCAGGCTGGTCGAGAAGCACCGGGTGCTGGCGGCCGGCGCCGGTGTGGTGGTCCTGCTGGCGCTGACCGCGCCGTTCCTGGGCGTGCGCTACGGGTTCCCCGACGCGGGCAACGACCCGGCCGGCCGCTCCAACCGGCTGGCGTACGACACCGTGGCGGCCGGCTTCGGCCCCGGCGCCAACGGCCCGCTGCTGCTCGTTGCCGAGCTGGCCACGCCCGGTGACAGCGCCGCGCTGCCCGCGCTGACGGCCGCCATCACCGGCCTGCCGGACGTCGCGGCCGTCACCCCGCCGCGGCTGGACGCGGCCGGCACGGCGGCGGTGCTGACCGTCGTCCCCAAGTCCGGACCGCAGAGCACCGACACCGAGGACCTGGTCCGCGACCTGCGCGACCGGGTCATCCCCGGCGCGGTGGCCGGCCACGGCCTGCAGGTGCACGTCGGTGGCGTCACCGCCTCCTCGATCGACAGCACCGCCAACATCGTCGACCGGATCCCGCTGCTGGTCGGCGGCGTGGTCGCGGTCTCGATGCTGCTCCTGCTGGTCGCCTTCCGCAGCATCGCGGTGGCGCTCAAGGCCGCCGTGATGAACCTGCTCTCGGTGGGTGCCGCCTACGGCGTGGTGGCCCTGGTGCTGCAGGGCGGCGCGGCGGGCAGGCTGATCGGGATCGACAACCCCACCCCGCTGCCGGCCTTCGTCCCGGTGCTGACCTTCGCCGTCCTGTTCGGCCTCTCGATGGACTACGAGGTCTTCCTGGTCAGCCGGATGCGCGAGTCCTGGCTGGAGTCCCGGGACAACGGCAGCGCGATCGTGGGTGGCCTGGCCACCACCGCGCGGGTGATCACCGCCGCTGCGGCCATCATGGTCGCGGTCTTCGCGGCGTTCGTCCCGGCGCCCGACATCCCGATCAAGCTGATCGGCGTGGGCATGGCCTCGGCCATCCTGATCGACGCGACGCTGGTGCGGATGCTGCTGGTGCCGGCCGTGATGCACCTGCTGGGCAGCCGCAACTGGTGGCTGCCGGCCTGGCTGGACCGCCGCCTGCCGCAGCTGCACATCGAGGGCCACCCCGAGCACTACCGCCGCGGACCCGCCGACGCCCTCGCCGCCGAGGCGGCGGCCGTCCCGGCACCCGCCCAGGAGCCGGCGCAGGCCTCCGCTCCGGCGTAGCGCCCGCGTCACGCCACCTCGGTCAGCGGCCACCGGGCCGCGCGTCCACTTCGGCGGAGCCGGACCCCACCCGACCGGGCGGGGTCCGGCTCCGCCGCCGTGTAGCGGGACGGGGGCCGGGCATCAGAGGGGCATGAAGAAGATCCTGGAGCTGCTGGTCTGCCTGATCCACCCGCTCGCCGTCGTGCTGATCTGGCTCGACCTGACGGGCCGCGACGAGCTCAGCGGCGGGGCCAAGGTGGCCTGGGGCGTCCTGTCGCTCTTCCCGCTGGTGCCGTTCGTCTACGTGCTCACCGGCGGCAACCTCTGGTAGTCCCGAGGGGCGGGACCCGGCCGGTGCGAGGACGACCGCCGGCGCCGGGACGACCGCCGGTGGCCGCGCTCAGGACAGGCGCCGGCGGGTCCACCGCAAGCAGAGCCCGCCGGTCCGTCGGATCACCGGCCGCCCGACCAGCGGCGGGGGCCCGGGACGGGGGGCGGTTGGTATAGACAATATGGGGCAATCGGGTCCAGTATGCTGAGTGGAATCGGAGGATCCGGAACCGATCGCGGCCAGACCCGGCCGCCTCGCCCGCTCCTCCGCGGCCGACCCAGTCGGCGGAACGGCCCCGGTCGTGGGGCGTTCCGTACGGTGCCGCCGATCGCGGCGCCGGCGGCGGTGTCCGGCCCGTGCCCACGCGTCCGACCGGCGGCCATCCCCTCCCGGTCGGGTCACCGGACACAGCGGCACCCCATCGGGCTCGCACGGCCGCCCCCGTTACTCCGCGCGACAGCGCCGCCCACCCCGGCAGGCCGTCGCCCACCGGCACCGTGCAGGACGCGATCGTCGGGCCGCCACGGACCGCCCGCCCCGCAGCGCCCGCTCGACGAGGAGCGATGAATGACCACCGCCCACCACTACCGATGCGCGACCGCGGCCTACCTGCGCTGTTACCCCTATGACAGCTGGCAGATGGCACCCCACGTATCCGCCCTGGAGGAGCACGCCGGACAGCTCGGCATCGGCTCCCCGCACGTCTTCCTGGACAACGGCGTCTCCTGCCGTGGCGTCCAGCCGCAGCTGCGGATGCTGCTCGCACTCGCCTCGGTCGAGCTGGTCGACACCGTACTGATCCCCGGACGCTGGGTCTTCTCGCTCGACGAGCGCACGGCCGACGCCGTCGCCGGCTTCCTGAACGCGGCCGGCGCCCGCGTCGTCGAGCTGCCGCGCCGCTGGGCCGGGGCCCAGCCGCCGCGACCGCGCGGGGTGGGCCCCGCGGACCGCGGCCCCCTGGGCGGACCGGTCTGCCTGGTGCTGCCCTGAGCCCCACGCGCACGCGTGAGCGCGGCCGACCGCGGAGCCCCGAACGGCCCTAGCCGGCCCGGTGGACCACCTCGCCGTCCAGCACGCCCAGCTCGACCCGGGTGTCCAGGATGCCGCGCGGGTCCAGCTCGAACAGGTCCGCGGAGAGCAGTACCAGGTCGGCGAGCTTGCCCACGGTCAGTGAACCGAGCCGGTCGTCCAGGAAGTTGGCCCGCGCGCTGCCCAGTGTGTAGCCGCGCAGGGCGGTGGCCAGGTCGACCGTCTCCGCCGGCATCCAGGGCTCACCGCCGGCCAGCCCCTGCCGGGTGACGGCGGTGTACAGGCCGACCATGGGGTCCATCTCCGCGACGTTCCAGTCACTGGAGAACGCCAGCGTGGCGCCCGCCCGGTGCAGGCTGCGCATCGGCCAGGCCTTCGACCAGCGGTGCTCGCCGACGGCCTCGGCCCAGTCGCGGCCGGGCCCGGCGATGTCGGGGGAGCAGTGCCGCGGCTGCATGCAGGCCACCACGCCGAGCGCCTCGAAGCGCGGCACGTCGGCGGGGTCCAGGCACTCGACGTGCACCACCTGGTGGCGGGCGTCGCGCGGCCCGTTGACCCGGCGGGCGTGCTCGACGGCGTCCAGCACCGTGCGGATGCCCCGGTCGCCGGTGGCGTGCACGAAGGCCTGGAAGCCGGCGGCGTCGAGGCGGGTGAGCACCTCGGCGAACTCCTCGGGCGGGTAGAAGGTCTCGCCGCGGTGACTGTGGCTCCCGGCGTAGGGCTCCAGCAGCGCCGCCGTGTGCGGCTCGACGACGTCGTCGATGTAGAGCTTGAGCGGCCCGACCCGGAACCGGTCACCGGCGTGCCGGCGCCCGGCCGCCGCGAACTCGGCGAGGTCCGCCTCGCCGGTGCCGCGCGGGTGGAAGAGCGCGGCCACCAGGCGCGAGCGCAGCCGGCCCTCGGCGGCGGCCCGCTCGAAGAGGGCCAGGTCGTCCAGCGAGTTCTGCGGCTCCACGACGGTGGTGATGCCGTAGCGGGCCGCCAGGTCGAGGCTGGCGCAGAGCCGCCCGTACTGCCGCTCGGGGTCGGCCCACGGGACTCCGGCCGCGCGCAGCGCGCGGTGCCCCTCGCGGGACAGGCCGCGGGTGGCGAAGTCGGTGAGGAAGCCGGTCGGCTCGCCGGTGCGCGGGTCCTTGCGCACGGTGCCGAACGGGAGCTCGTCGGTGCCCGCGGTGATGCCCAGGCGGCGCAGTGCCGCGGTGTTGAGCCAGGCGGTGTGCACGTCGTAGCTGAGCACGAAGGCGGGCCGGTCGCCGGTGTACGGGTCGAGGTCGGCGGCGGTGGGCATCGCGCCGCCGGGGATCGCGGAGTAGTCGAAGGCCTCCGCCTCCACCCACGGCGCGTGCGGGTTGGCCTGGAGCCACGCGGCGATCCGCCGCCCGATCTCCGCCAGGCTGCCCGCGCCGGCCAACTGGACGCAGGCGGCGTCGGAGCCGAGCCGGACGTGGTTGTGGCTGTCCACGAAGCCGGGCAGCAGCAACCGGCCGCGGCCGTCGACGACCTCGGTGTCGGGTCCGGCCAGCTGGCGCCAGCCGTCGCCGTCGCCGATCCAGGCGATCCGGCCGCCGCGCACCGCGAGGGCCTGGGCGCGCGGGCGGTCGTCGTCGACGGTGTGGACGTGGGCGTTGTGGACGATCAGGTCGGCGGGGCGGTTCACGAGGTCTCCAGGGCGGGGGCGGCAGCGGGCGCGGGCGCGGCGGCGGGACCGGTCGGCTCGCCCGGTGCGGCCCGGTCAGCCGGTGCGGCCTGGCCGGCGGGGCCGGCCTGGTCGGCCGGCAGGCTGAGCACCCAGTGGGTGGCGCTGCGCGGGCGCAGGTAGAGGAACCAGTACAGGACGCCGACCAGCAGGACCCCGCCGGTGATCAGCAGGTCGTGCGCGGTCTGCTGGGTGAGGACGTACGCCAGCACGGCGGTGGTGAGCACCGGCGCGAGCGGCCACAGCGGCATCCGCCAGGCCTCGGTGGCGCGGTGGCGACGGCCGCGGGCGGCGAGCGCGGCCACGCCCAGCAGCAGGTAGATCACCGCGACGACCACGCCGGTGAAGCCGAGCAGCGCGCTGATCGGCACGGTCAGGGCGAGCACCACGCCGGGCCCGCCGATCGCCAGGGTGGCCACCCACGGCGAGCCCCAGCGCGGGTGCAGGGTGCCCAGGGCCCGGTTGACGGCATCGGGCCAGGTCCGGTCCCGGGCCGAGGCGTAGAGCACCCGGCCGTTCTGCAGCACCATCACGATCACCGCGTTGAGGATGGCGGCGGCGATGCACAGGCTCACGAAGGTGCCCGCCGCGCCGCCCGCCCAGGAGTCGACGATCGCGACCAGGTCGCCGGCGGCGAGCTGGTCGGGGGAGCTCACCCCCAGGCAGATCGCCACGACCGGGACGGTGATCACGAGGACGCCGGCCAGCAGCGACCACAGGACGGTGCGCGCGACGCTGCGGCGCGGGTCGCGCAGGTCCTCGGAGAGGTAGATCGCGGTGCCGAAGCCGTTGTAGGTGAAGATCGCCACCGCGAGGCCGGAGATCAGCAGCCCGGTGGTGAACGGGCTGGTGCCGCCGTGGCCGTCGGGGACGACGGCGTGCACCAGCGAGGAGAGCGGCTGGTGGACGTGGGTCAGGCCGAGCACGCTGACCACGGCGGCGGCGAGCACTTCGAGGCCCAGGAAGACGCCGGTGATCAGGGCGTTGGACTTGATGTCGAGCACGCCGACCGCGACGGCCAGGGCCATCACCAGCGCACCGGCGACCGCCGGGTCCAGCGAGAGCACCGAGCCGAGGTAGCCCGCGGTGCCGAGCGCGATGATCGGCGGAATGACCAGCAGCGAGACGATCGAGATCACGAAGACCAGCCAGCCGGTCAGCCGCCCGAGCACCTGCCCGACGATCGAGTACTCGCCGCCGGCGCTGGGCACCAGCGTGCCGAGTTCGGCGTAGCAGAGCCCGACCCCGAGCGAGAGCACGGCGGCGACCAGCAGGCTGACCACCGCGCCGCTGCCCTGCGACTGGAGCAGCGGCGGAACGATGATGAACAGGGACGAGGCGGGGGTGACGCACGACAGGGTCAGCAGGACCCCGCCGAAGACGCCCAGGGAGCGTGGCAGCGCCGCGACCGCGGGCTGGGGTGAAGTCGTCATCGAGGGACCGGTGCTCTCTCGGGGGGAGGTGTCCGGTCATTCAAATCGTGGTGAAAAGAATGCGTCAAGACCCGCTGGATATCTTTTCACCTGTCATTCGGCGAGATCTGGGCCATTCGTTTGTGGCTGTGCTGGAAGGCGAAAGAAATGCCTATCGGACGGGCAGATCGTAGGTGTAGGACTCCTTGACGATCTGCAGGTGCACCCAGGTCTCGGAACGGGTCACGCCCGGCAGGGCGCGCACCGCCTCCAGGCCCGTGAGCAGCGCCGACCGGTCCGGCGCGTCCAGCCCGCAGACCACGTCGAAGCGGCCGTAGCCCGTCGCCACGTAGTTGACGCCGGGCAGCCGGGTCGCCGCCTCGGCCACCGCGCGGACCTCGCCGGCCACCCCCAGGCCCACCCCGGCCGCCTCGCGCACCCCCAGCGCGTGCGACTCCACCAGGCCGGTCACGTGCACCGCGCCCTCCTCCAGCAGCCGCAGCACCCGGGCCCGGGTGGCCGGCTGGGAGAGCCCGATCCGCTCCGCGAGGGCGGCGAAGCTGGCCCGCCCGTCCAGCTGCAGCAGGCCCAGCAGCCGCCGGTCCACCTGGTCCAGCACCGGCGGCGCCGAGCCGCGCGACGGTGCGAGGGCGGGGGAGTAGGCGTCCCGCACCAGCTCGGTGCAGCGGAAGACCTCCAGGCCGCGCACGCCGGCGGTGGCCCGCAGCGCCGCGAACTCCTCCTCCAGCGCCGCCCCGTCCGGCACCCGGACCTCGGCGATCACGGCCTGCCCGCCGGCCGTGCAGGAGACGAAACTGCTGGCCGCCCGCGCCGCGGCCGCCTCGGCGACCGCCCCGACGGCGCCGGCCACGTCGAGGGAGACGTGGGCGACCACCTCGATCCCGGCCACCGCCGGCGGCACGATGCCCACGATCCGCACGGCGCCGCGTTGCAGCAGCCGCTGCACCCGGGCCCGGGCCGCCTCGCGGGAGATGCCCAGCAGCTGGGCCAGCCGCTGGTAGCCGACCCGCCCGTCGCGCTGGAGTTCTTGGACCAGAGCCGCGTCCGTGGTGTCGAGCATGACGATCGCTCCCCGAAGCCGTGCCGTGCCGTGCTGTGCCGTGCTGTGCCGTGCTGTACCGAGTCCTGCCGTGCCGTGCCGCCCGCTCGCGCGGTGCGGCGGGACCGCTGCACGGTACGCCAGATCCGGGGCGGGGCGTGAACGGCGCGGCGGCCCGGTCGGCGTCAGGGGTGGTAGAGCTCGCTGATGCTGGTGACCACGTTCTGGCCGCTCACCTTGACGACGTACTGGTTGCCGTAGCACTGGTAGGGCGCGGCCACGGTGGACGGGCTGTGCAGGCAGGTGTCCATGTGCTTCATGAAGGTGTCCAGGTCGACCGACTTCTCCTGGACGCCGGCCAGCAGCGAGGTCTTGACGTCGTTGCTGAAGGAGTAGACCGCGGGGCTGCCGTAGCCCGTGAAGTAGCCGTCGTCCGGGACGTCGGGGCCGCAGACGAACTTGGTCGGCTTGGCCTTCATCCAGACGCTGGTCAGGTAGCCGTTGTCGGTCGCCTCGACCACCTGGCCGACGCTCGCGGCCTGCGCCGTGCAGTCGGGGCTCGGGGTCGCCCCGGTGGGCTTGGTGGCGCTCGGCTTGGCCGCGGTCGGCCTGGCCGAGCTCGAGGGGGTGGCGCTGGGCTTGGCGGCGGAGGGCTGAGTGGCGGAGGGCTGGGCGGTGGCGCTCGGGGCGGCACCGGAGGACGCGGCCGTCGGGGCACTCGAACCGGCCGCGGCGGGCGCTCCGGCGGTCTCGTCCGGCCCGCAGGCCGTGAGGGCGAGCGCGGCCACGGCCAGGACGGCGGCGGCGGACAGACGGTTGGCGTTCATGGTGGGTGTCCCCCCTGGGATCGGTTCGTGCCGACCGGCCAGGACCGCCGGTCATGTACCAGCACGACGGGAGCCCGCCAGGCGTTGCGGCTGTTGCCCGCCTGTGACAGTGGGTATCGATCCGTGACCATGATCAGGCCGCGACGCGACGACCGGCCGCCCGTTCCTCGGCGGTCAGGCCACCCCAGATGCCGTAGCGCTCATCGGTCCGCAGGGCGTGCTCCAGACACGCCGCGCGCACCGGGCAGCGGGCGCAGACGGTCTTCGCGGCGGCGTCGCGGTCGTCGTGCGCCGGGTTGCGCTCGCCGGCGGGGTGGAAGAAGAGGCTGTCGTCCGCCCCACGGCAGGCGGCGAGCAGCTGCCAGTGCCAGCGGTGCTCGAAGGCGCCGGGCAGGCGCGAGACGTCGGTCATCGGGACTCCTCCAGGTCGCAGGTGGCAGGTGGCGCAGCGAAGCGGGCGAGTGGGGCACGAGCCGGCGCCGCCCCTGGCCGGTGCCCCCGACGGTCCCGCCGCCCGCTGCGCCGTGACTGCGCGTCTGCCCGCCGCCCGCGATCCCATGCGGGCGACAGCCACCGGCCGTCACGATCGCTCATCGCCCTCCCGGGAAGCCGTCGCGGGCGTTCCCGGAGGTAGCGACGAGATCACGGGTCAGCTGTTTTTGATCAAAGCCTTGACACGGGGGTGAGCGGAGCCGTTCGATGTCACTCGCCGTGTTCGATGTCGTCGGATTCTGGCGAGTGGTGTTCACTTCTGGTAGTTGTCGGCCACTCACGTCCTCTTCCCCGCGGAGCTGCTGCCGGTGCGTCACGGCCCGGGAGGGGAAGTGGGCCGGCTCGAGGGAATGGGAAAACGCATGGCAACAAGGACGAATCGGTCGTCGCGGCTGCGGCGGGCCGCCGTGGCGGCGGGGGTTCTGGCGGCAGGGGTCGGCGCGGTCCCGGTCCCGTCCGCGGTCGCCGCCACCCCGGCACCGTTGCTCCAGGTGCCGCCGATGGGGTGGAACGCCTGGAACACCTACGGGTGCGGCGCGACCCAGTCGTTGATCGAGTCGGTCGCGGACAGCCTGGTCGCGAACGGCATGCGGGACGCCGGCTACCGGTACGTCAACGTCGACGACTGCTGGATGACCCGTGACGCGAACGGCAACCTGACCGGTAACTCCAACTACCCCGACCTGAAGGGCCTGGGCGACTACCTGCACGCGCGGGGCCTCAAGTTCGGCATCTACGAGTCGCCGGGCGCCAAGACCTGCGCGGGGTACTCCGGCAGCGCCGGGCACGAGGTCAACGACGCCAACACCTTCGCCTCCTGGGGCGTCGACTACCTCAAGTACGACTACTGCGAGAGCGCCTCGTCGCTCTCCGCCCAGGTCGCCGACTTCGCCACGATGCGCAACGCGCTGAAGGCCACCGGCCGGCCGATCGTCTTCAGCATCAACCCGAACAGCGGCAGCAACACCGGCGCGGGCGTCACGCGGGACTGGGGCGACGTCTCCGACCAGGCGCGCAGCACCGAGGACATCGGCAACCAGTGGTGGGGCCAGAGCTGGCCCAACGGCATCGCCAACATCGTCACCGAGAACGCCACGCTGGCCTGGCGGGCCAAGCCCGGCACGTTCAACGACGCGGACATGCTGGAGGTCGGCAACGGCGGGCTCAACACGACCGAGGAGCAGACCCACTTCGCCCTGTGGGCGATGATGGCCTCGCCCCTGATCGCCAGCGCCAACCCGAGCACCGTGAACGCGACCTCGCTGGCCCTGCTCAAGAACCCGCGGCTCATCGCGATCGACCAGGACACCCTGGGCATCCAGGCGCGGGTCATCGGCGGGAGCCGGCTGGTCAACTCCTCGGGCTCGCTCGTCCTCGCCAAGCCGCTCAGCAACGGGGACGTCGCGCTCGCGCTCTACAACGGGTCGGACAGCGCGCAGACCCTGAGCACCTCCCTGGCCGCGGTGGGCATCCCCGGCACGGGTACCTGGACCGACCAGTACACCGGCAGCGTCGTCCAGAGCGGCGCCGCCGCCATCAGCACCCAGGTCCCGGCCCACGGCACCGCGGTCTACCGCGTCACCGCGCCCGGCGCGCCGGCCTCCTGGTCCACCACGTTCATCAACCCCGGTGCGGGCGCCCACGGTTACGAGGCCGAGGACCCCGCCCACACGATCGTGGCGGGCCGCTGGACCGGCAACTCCGGTGCGACCTTCGCCGCTTGCCCCGCCTGCTCGGGCGGCCAGAAGGTGAGCTGGATCGGGGGAACCAACAAGCTCTACTTCAACGGTGTCTACGCCCAGAACCCCGGCACCTACCAGGTCACCGTCCAGTACGTGAACGGGGGCGGCGATCGCGACGCCTCGATCTGGACCAACGGCGGGAACCTGCAGAAGGTCTCCTTCCACGGGAACGGCAACTGGAACGCGACCCAGACGGCGACCGTCCAGCTGACGCTCAACGCGGGCTACAACACGATCACCTTCGGCAACGAGTACGGCGGTTGGGCTCCCGACATCGACCGGATCTCGGTGCCCGCCACCGGCTGACCGGGCAGCGCCCACCCCGGCCGACGGCCGAACGGTCCGCATCGACGGCGGCCGGCCGACTCCCCCCCACA
>NZ_BAAALF010000052.1:29829-33608 GCF_039528135.1 Kitasatospora nipponensis
CGACCCAGACGGGCACCGTCCAGCTGCCGTTTCCCGGCGCGGGAGCTGCGGGCGTTCGGGCCCCGGGCCGGCGCGACCCGGCGGGACGGTGAGGAGGCGCCCTACGGGAGGGCGGGTGCGCCGGGGGCGCAGAAGACCTGGTTCATCAGGGCGATGACGGTCGGCGTCAGCGCGGCGGACTTGACCGGGTCGTACGGGGTCGCCGAGATCGCGATCTGCCGGGTGCCGGTGCGGTCGCCGAACACGTAGGTGGTGTAGCCGAAGATCCCGCCCGGGTGGCCCCAGACGGCGCCGCAGGAGAGCGAGGTGCGCATCAGGCCCAGGCCGTACTCACTGGGCGGGTCGGCGATGGCCGGGACGGTGGTGGTCATCGCGGTGAGCTGGGCCGGCGCGAGCAGCCGGCCGCCGAGCAGGGCGGCGTTGAACCTGGTCAGGTCGTCGGTGGTGGAGAGGAGTTCGCCCGAGGCGCCCGCCACCGACGGGTTGAGCGCGGTGATGTCGGCGGGTCCGCCGGTCAGCGGGAGGTAGCCGTGGCTGTGCGGCCCGGGGATCGAGGTGGCGGTCCCGGGGAGGGAGGTGTGGTCCAGCCCGAGCGGCTGCAGGATCCGCCGGCGGACCTCGGTGCGCCAGGAGCGGCCGGTCACCCGGTCGATCAGTTCGCCGATCAGCAGGTAGTCGGTGTTGGAGTAGTGCCAGCCCTGGCCGGGGGCGAAGTACGGCGGGTGACCGGTGGCGACGGCGATCAGCTGTTGCGGGGTGTGGGTCGTCCAGCGGTCGGTGGCGACCAGTTGCTCCTGCGCGGCCTCGGTCTCGAAGCTGAACCGGGGGTCCTCGGTGAAGTCGAAGATGCCGGCGGTGTGGTTGAGCACCTGGCGCACGGTGATCGCGGCGCCGCCGGGGACGACGCCGGGCAGGTAGCGCTCGATCGGGTCGTCCAGCCCCACCCGGCCCTCGGCGGAGAGCTGCAGCAGCACCGTGGAGAGGAAGGTCTTGGTCACGCTGCCGGCCCGGAACTCCCCGTCGACCGGCGCGGGCGCCCTGCCGGTGAGGTCCCGCACCCCGGACGTGCCGCGCCAGGCGACCCGGCCGTTCTCCCGCACCTCGGCGATGGCGCCGATGGCGCCGGCCTGCGTGGTGATCGCGTCCAGCGCCCGTTGGAGCGCGGCGCCGTCGGTGCGGGCCGCGGTGGCGCCGGACGTGGCGCCGGCGGCGGCGGATCCGGTGGGGGTGCCGCTCGGGGCTGCGGCGGCGCTCGCGGTCGGTGCGAGGGCGAGCACGGTGGCGCCCGCGAGCAGCCCGGCGGCGAGGCGAAGGCCGCTGCGCGAGGTGGTCCTACCGTTCGTCATGCGTCTCTCCTTCTGACGGTCACCGGAGGTCCGGCAGGCGCCAGCCTCACGGTTCGGTCACCGGGTCCGCATCAGTCCGTGGCAGGAGGAGTCGGCGTGATCCCGTACCCAGGGCCTCCTACCCCGGTCGGGAGGTGACGCGGCCTCAGTCCCGTTGCCGGGTCCGTCATTCCGGGAGGTCGGGCGCGGTGAGCCGCTGCCGGAAGCGTCGGCGACCATCGCCCGGCCGATCTCGTCGTCGACCATGCGGGCGCGAGGGACCGCGAGCCCCGGACGGGCGGTCGGACCGCGAGCCCCGGACGGCGGGTCAACTCGGGCGGTCGCCGTGGGCAGGGGTTTGCGCGGGGCGGGGGCGGACAGTCGCGTCGCGGACCGGTCCGCCCGCCGGCCGGGGTGCCGGCGCCGGGCGCCGTCGGGAATCGGGGCGAGAGGAGCGAGATGTCGCTGTGGGGCATGATCAGGCCGGTCACACTGGTGGTCGCCGCGGTGGGGGTCACCGTCGTGGTCGACCGCGCCGTGCTGCTGCTGGTCCGCCGCGGTGGCGGGCTCGCCGAGCCGGGGCGGCAGCTGCTCTTCGGGTGCCGGGTGCCGGCCCTGCTGACCCTCGGCGTGCTCCAACTGCTGGTGGCCGAGCCCGGTGCGGGCCTGACCGCGGCCGCGCACGGGCCGGTCCGGCACGCGCTGGTCCTGCTGCTGCTCGCCTCGGGGGCGTGGCTGGGGGCCCGGGTGGTGGCACTGTCGATCGACACCTCGCTGCACCGCTACACGGCCCAGCGGCGGGACCCGGCCAGGATCCGGCGGGTGCGCACCCAGACCGGCCTGCTGCGCCGGCTCGCCAGCGCGGGGATCGCCGTGATGGCGCTGGCGGCCGCGTTGATGACCTTCCCCGCGGTCCGAGCCGTGGGTGCGAGCCTGCTGGCCTCGGCGGGCATCGTCGGGCTGGTGGTGGGGGTGGCGGCGCAGAGCACCCTGTCGAACCTGTTCGCCGGGATCCAGCTGGCGTTCGGCGACATGGTGCGGCTGGGCGACGACGTGGTGGTGGCCGGGGACTGGGGGACGGTCGAGGAGATCACGCTGACCTCGGTGGTGATCGCGACCTGGGACCAGCGGCGGATCGTCATGCCCGTCTCGTACTTCGTCGCCAAGCCGTTCGAGAACTGGTCGCGGCGCGACCCGGCGATCACCGGGACGGCTCTGCTGCACCTGGACCACCGCACCCCGATGGACCCGTTGCGGGCCGAGTTCGACCGGCTGCTGGCCGCCACCCCGCTGTGGGACGGGGCGGGCAGCGCCCTCCAGGTGGTGGACACCACCCCCAGCACCATCGTGGTGCGGGCGCTGATGACGGCCCGGGACGCCTCGGACGCCTTCGAGCTGCGCTGCTGGGTGCGTGAGCACCTGCTCGCCTTCCTGCGCGAGGAGTTCCCCGAGGCGCTGCCCAGCGTCGGTGTCAGCTACCGGTCGTGATGCGACCTCACTCTCATGTCGACAGCAGGGTCGACCGGACGGGGCCAGGGCGGGTACGTCGCGAGGGTCCAGCCGGTTTGGCGCCCGCCCCAGCGGGCAGAAGCGGCCCCACGAAGCGTGCGGCGCGACAGGAGGAGCAAGCCGATGAGGGGGAACAGCACCACGGTCACAGCCGATCTCCAGGTCGAGCTGCTGGTCGCCGGACTCGACCACGAGATCCCGTTGCGGTCCAGTTGGAGCTACGACGCGGGCGACCCGTACGCCGTCCACGTCGACTTCCGGCTGCCGCTGGGCTCCACCGAGCGGTGGAGCTTCGCCCGGGAGCTGCTGGCCCAGGGGATGGACCTGCCGGCCGGCAGCGGAGACGTCGAGATCGCGCCCGAGGTCGGCCACCGCCACGTCCTGCTGCTGCTGCACGGCGGCAGCGGCTCGGCGGTGGTGCGGGTCGGGCAGCACCCGCTGCGGGAGTTCCTCGACACGGCGTTCGCGCACGTGCCGGCCGGCAGCGAGCGGAGCGACGACGAGCTCGAGCAGTGGCTGCGGTCCGTCCTCGACGCCGCCGCGTGAACCAGGCGCACCAGGGGCGCGGCCCCGGGCGCGCCGGCAGACAGAGGAGTCACCGATGGAGAAGTCGTCCGAGCGGGACGAGCGGATGCTGCTGGACGCCGACAGTCTGATCGGCTTCCGGGTGGAGGCCACCGACGGCCACTGCGGGCACGTCAGCCACCACACCGCCGGCGTCGGCGCCGGACACCTGGTCGTCGACACCGGTGTCTGGATCTTCGGCAGCATCGTCAAGCTGCCGCTCTCCACGATCGCCCGGGTGGAGCCCGACCCGCGCACGGTCTGGCTCACGCTCTCCAAGGAGCAGCTCGGGGCGGAGTACCGGCGCCAGACGGACGCGTACTACAACATCGAGTCGTAGCGGCGTGGTGGCGTGACGGCGTGCCGGGGCCCGGCGGTGAT
>NZ_BAAALF010000052.1:33617-45810 GCF_039528135.1 Kitasatospora nipponensis
CCGTCGGTCGGCAGGTCGGTCACCGACCAGCCGACCGACGGCCCGAGCCGTCAGTTCCCCGGGGCCGCGTCGCCGGGACTGGACTCCACGAAGTCCTTGAACCCGCGCAGGTCCTCCAGGGACTGGCGGTGGACGAAGCCCAGCGCGCCCCCGACCGTCTCCAGCACGCCGAGCGGGGAGGAGTCGAGCTGCAGCATGACCCTGGTCCGGCCCTCGGAGAGGCGATGGAAGGTGACCACGCCGGCCTGGCGCACCTCCTCGGAGAGCGAGCACCAGGCGATCCGCTCCTGCGGCACCAGTTCGGTCACCGTCGCGTCGAACTCCCGTGTCGCACCCGCCAGTCGGACCACCCAGTGGGTCAGGTGCGGCGCCGTGCGCTGCACGCTCAGCACGCCCGGCATGAACCGGGGGAACTCCTCGAACCTGCTCCACTGGGCGTAGGCCGCGGCGACCGGGACGTCGACCTCGACGGACTCCTCGATCCGGATCATGGGCAATCTCCTCCTGTGAAGCGGCAGTCGGCCCGGCGGACCGTGCGTCAGGTCCCTGCGCCTGCCCCGGACCCGCTCGCTCATGCCTGCCCCGGCCGGGGTTCTGCCGCGCCGGCGCATCTCGCCGGCGGCGCAGCGGCGCAGCAGCGCGGGGACGCGGGCGAGCAGTGGGGCAGGGGAGCAGCGGCCGGGGGACGGCGGAGAGCCGTCCCGGACCGGGGCGAAACACCGGTGCCGGGACGGCTCCTGCGAGACCGCCTCGGGGGGACGGCGCCTGAGCGAGGGGGGAGTGCTCACGGGGCGCCGGCGGCCTCGGAGCCCGTCTGACCGCGATCCGCCGTCCCAAACCCGGGGGCCGCGGGAGGCCTGGGCGCCGGCCGGTCCGGGGCCTACGCGTCCGGCGGGTCGGACACGTCCAGGCCGTCCGGCAGGTCGATCTCCGCCCAGACCGACTTGCCGGGCGGTTCGGTCAGCAGGGTGTGCCCCCAGCGGCTGGCCAGCAGGGCGACCATGTGCAGCCCGTGGCCGCCGGGTTGGCCCGGGCGGTGCGGGAGCCGGGGCTGCAGCGCGGTGGGCAGCGGGTCGAGCACCTCGATCCGCAGCACCGAGCCGCGCGCGTGCAGGACCAGCTGGTCGGGGCCGCCCGCGTGCCGGCAGGCGTTGGTGACCAGCTCGGAGACGATGAGCAGCACGTCGTCGGCGCGCTCGCGCTGCCGGGGGTCCGCGGTGGGCAGCCAGCCCCAGTCGTGCAGCGCCTGGCGGGTGTGGTCGCGGCAGCGGCCCACCGTGCCGGCCGTCCCGGTCAGGGCCAGTCGGCGCAGCTGGCCGTGCGGAGGGAGCGCGGGCAGCACAGGCCGATCGCTGGTCCGGGGGTCGCTCACACTCATCTGTCCTCACTCCGACAACCGCGGTACTGGGGAACGGGTCGACTGCCGTGCGGGTGTCTGCCCCCTGTGCCGCAGGGGACACCTGCCGAACGCGGGCTCATCGCGGGACGACGGCACCCAGGTCCGGGCGGATGTCGAAGATCGTGTCGGCGCCGGTGATCTCGAAGACCCGCGCGACCGCGGACTGCAGGCCCACCAGCACCAGCGCCGCCCCGGCCTGCTCGGCCTCCCGCCGGGTGGCCAGGAACGCGTTGAGGCCGGTCGAGTCGCAGAACCGCAGGTCCTGGCAGTCCACCACGACCTGGTCGGCGTGGCCGGCCAGCGCCTCCACCAGGCGGGCGTGCAGCAGGTCGACGCTGTCGTGGTCCAGTTCGCCGGCGGGGGAGACGACGACGGCGCCGCCGTGGGTCCGTACCGCCACCGTCAACCGGCCTGTCGCGGCGCCGGTTCCCTCACCGGCGCTGTGCTGTATGGCGTTGTGCATGGCACTCCTCGGGTGCTGCGGGTGTGGCACGGTCACCAGCCTGTCACGACCCTACGCCGGGACCTGGCCGGGAGGGGAGGCCGTGGCCCCCCTCGGGGCCAGTCCGTGCCGGAGTCCGCCGAGTCGTGGAGAAGGCGTGTGGCTTTCGCTGGCATCCGGTGTCTGGTGGACTGTCAGGCCGAAAGGCGGGCACCCGAGACCCCGTCGCTTCGTCCGGAGCGCGCATCGTCAGCACAGCACGAGCCAGAGGAGCGAGAGCATGCCGGCCACAGTGTCAGAGCGTTCGACCGTTGCCACCGTCCGCGTCGCCAGTGCGGTCGACCTCCAGGCGGTGGCGGCGGAGCTGGGTGTCGAGGCGGACGACCTGTCGAGGATCTGCCCGGCGGACGCCCGCGAGCTGTCGAAGGTGCTCTTCGGGCGGCTGCGCGCGGTCGACGAGGAGTCCGACGAGTACTCCTACGTCCGGGCCACGCTCATCGAGCTGAACATGGCCCTGGTGCGCTTCTCGGCGAGCCGCTTCGCCCACCGGCGCGAGCCCGTCGAGGACATCGTCCAGGTCGGCACGATCGGCCTGATCAAGGCCATCGACCGGTTCGACCCCTCCTACGACGTCGAGTTCTCCACCTTCGCGATCCCCACCATCACCGGCGAGATGAAGCGCTTCTTCCGCGACACGGGCTGGATGGTGCACGTCCCGCGCCGGCTCCAGGAGCTGCGGCTGACCCTCGCCAAGGCGTCCGACGCGATGGAGCAGGCACTCGACCGGGTGCCCACGGCCGCCGAACTGGCCGCGCACCTGGAGCTCACCGAGGCCGAGGTGTTGGAGGGGCTCACCGCCTCGCAGGCCCAGAGCACCCGCTCGCTGGACGCCCCGGCGGGCGATCAGGACAGCGGCAACGGGCCGGCGCTCGCGGCCCGGCTGGCCTTCGAGGAGACGGACTACGAGAAGGTGCTCGCCCTGGAGGCGATCAGGCCGGTGATCGCCGAGCTCTCCGACCGCGACCGGCGGATCCTCTCGCTGCGCTTCTCCGCCGACCTCACCCAGGCCGAGATCGGCCGTGAGCTGGGCATCTCCCAGATGCACGTCTCGCGCCTGCTGACCCGGATCCTGGGCCGGCTGCGCGGTGTCCTGCTCGTCGAGGAGTGAGCGCCGGCAGGCGGCTGCGGCTTATGAGCTCATAGGGCTGACCTATGAGCTCATAAGCCAGACCCGCCTACCGGCCGTCCACCGGGTGGGCTTGTCTCGGACTGTCCGTCCGAGCTGCCTGGAGGAACGCCCCGCATGCCTCGTCCCATCCGTGTCGCGATCGTCGGTGCCGGTCCAGCCGGCATCTACGCCGCCGACGCCCTGCTGAAGTCCGACGCCGCCCAGGACCCCGGGGTGTCCATCGACCTGTTCGAGCGGCTGCCCGCGCCGTTCGGACTGATCCGCTACGGCGTGGCGCCGGACCACCCGCGGATCAAGGGCATCGTCACGGCGCTGCACCAGGTGCTGGACAAGCCGCAGATACGCCTGTTCGGCAACGTCGACTACCCGGGCGACATCACGTTGGACGACCTGCACCGCTTCTACGACGCGGTGGTCTTCGCCACCGGCGCGACCGCCGACCGGGCGCTGGACCTGCCCGGCGCCGACCTGGAGGGCTCGTTCGGCGCCGCGGACTTCGTCTCCTGGTACGACGGCCACCCGGACGTCCCGCGGACCTGGCCGCTGCAGGCCGAACAGGTCGCCGTGCTCGGCGTGGGCAACGTGGCCCTGGACGTGGCGCGGATCCTGGCCAAGACCGCCGACGAGCTGCTGCCCACCGACATCCCGGCCAACGTCCACGAGGGCCTGGCGCGCAACCGGGCCCTCGAGGTCCACGTCTTCGGCCGGCGCGGACCCGCGCAGGCCAAGTTCAGCCCGATGGAACTGCGCGAACTCGACCACTCCCCGACCATCGAGGTCATCGTCGACCCCGAGGACATCGACTACGACGAGGGCTCGATCGCCACCCGCCGCGGCAACAAGCAGGCCGACATGGTCGCCGCCACCCTGGAGAAGTGGGCGATCCGCGACCCCGGCACCCGCCCGCACCGGCTCCACCTGCACTTCTTCGAGTCCCCGCAGGAGATCCTCGGCGCGGACGGACAGGTGGTCGCGCTGCGCACCGAGCGCACCGAGCTCGACGGCACCGGCAACGTGCGCGGCACCGGCCGCTTCACCGACTGGGACGTGCAGGCCGTCTACCGGGCGGTGGGCTACTACTCCGACGAGCTGCCCAAACTGCCCTTCGACCCGGTCCCCGGCACCGTCCCGAACGAGGCCGGCCGGGTGCTCGCCGCCGACGGCAGCCACCAGAGCGCCGTCTACGTCACCGGCTGGATCAAGCGCGGGCCGGTCGGCCTGATCGGCCACACCAAGGGCGACGCCAACGAGACGATCGCCTGCCTGCTCCAGGACCACGCCGACGGCCTGCTGCCCGGCGCCGTCGAGCCGCAGCCGCAGGCCGTCACGGACTTCCTGGCGGAGCGCGGCATCCGGGCCACCAGCTGGGAGGGCTGGCAGCGCCTCGACGCCCACGAGCGCGCGCTGGGCGCCGAACAGGGCCGCGAGCGGGTCAAGGTCGTGGAGCGCGAGTCCATGATCCGGCACAGCGGCAGCTGACGCCGCCCCCGCGGGCGCGGTGCGGCCGTCCGGGTGGTGGCGCCTCACCCGTGCGGGTGAGCCGGGCGATCCGTCCGCGCGCGGGACGCGAACTCCTGGGGGAGGGCGGCCAAGGTCCTCCCGAGGAGCCTGCGGACCACCGGCCGGAGGACCACCGACCGGAAGCGAGAACGATGAGCCCCGCCCGCGGCTGCGCCCGATCCCTGTCCGCCGTCCGCACCGGGAGCCGGGCGGCGGCGGTGGCCGCCGGCGCGCTCGGGGCACTCGCCGTCCTGGCACCGGTGGCCCAGGCGCACCCGTTGGGGAACTTCTCCGTCAACCACTACACCGGCCTGGTGCTGCACCCCGACCACCTCGACGTGCTGGCCGTCACCGACACCGCCGAGATCCCCACCCTCCAGGACGCCCCGCGGGTGGACACCGACGGCGACGGCACCGCCGGTGACGGCGAACGCGCCGCCTGGGCGGGCGCGCGCTGCGCGGAGACGGCCGCCGGGCTGGCCGTCACGGCACCGGGGCGCTTGGCCCTCACCGTCGCCTCCGCCGCCTTCGACTACCAGCCCGGGCAGGCGGGCCTGCGCACCAGCCGCCTCACCTGCCGGCTGACGGCGCCGCTCGACCTGGCGGCCGGCCCGGTGGCGCTGCGGGTGGAGACCGGGGTGGACGCCACCCGGGTGGGCTGGAACGAGATCACCGCCCGCGGCGAGGGCGTCCACCTGGAGCAGTCCACCGTCCCGGAGACCTCGCCCTCGAACGAACTGCGCAGCTACCCCCGCGACCTGCTGGACACGCCCCGCGGGGACACCCGCGCCCAGCTGACCGCGGCGCTGGGCGACGGCGCGGGCGGTGCGCGGGTGGCGGGTCCCGCGGCCGCCGCCGGCTCGGGGAGCGGTCCGACGGCCCGGCTGGAGGCGCTGTCCCGGCGCCTGACGGCGCTGGCCGGCGCCGAGCGCCTCACGCTGCCGGTGGGGCTGCTGGCGGTCCTGCTGTCGATCGTGCTGGGCGCGGGCCACGCGCTGCTGCCCGGTCACGGCAAGACGGTGATGGCCGCCTACCTCGCCGGACGGCGCGGGCGGACCCGCGACGCCGTGACGGTCGGCGCCACCGTCACCCTCACCCACACGGCGGGCGTCCTGGTGATCGGGCTCTGCCTCACCACCTTCTCCTCGCTGGCCGGCGACACCGTGCTCGGCTGGCTCGGCGTGGTGAGCGGCGCGCTGGTCGCGCTGGTGGGCGCGGGCCTGCTGGCCGACGCCGTGCGCCGCGCCCGCAGGGCGCGCCACGACCACGCGGCCGGCGGCGGTGCGTCGGGGGTCCCGTCCCGAGAGCCCGCTCTCGTCGGCACGGGCGGCGGCACCACCCACCCGCACGACCACGCGCCGCACGAGCACGCGCACGACCATGGGCACGACTACGACCACGATCACGACCACAGTCACGACCACGACCACGGCCCCGGGCACCGGCATGGGCTCTTCGGACACCACCACGGCCACGGCCCGGCCGGCGCCGACGCCCAGCCCTTCGGTACCCGCGGGCTTGTCGGCCTCGGCATCGCCGGCGGGCTGGTCCCGAGCCCCTCGGCGCTGGTGGTCCTGCTGGGCGCCGTCGCGCTGGGCCGGACCGCCTTCGGGGCCGGCCTGGTGGTCGCCTACGGCCTCGGCATGGCCGGCACGCTGATCGCCGTCGGCCTGCTGCTCGTGCGGCTGGGGGACCGGCTCGGCCGGCTCGCGGACCGCCCGGTGCTGCGGCTCGCCCGCCGGCTCCTCCCGCACACCGCGGTGCTGACGGCGGTGCTGGTCCTGGTCGTCGGGCTCGGCCTGGTCGTCCGCAGCCTGACCCCGCTGCTCTGACCCCGCCGCCCCGACCCAGGGCGTGCGCGGGGTCGGGGCGGCGGCGTCAGAGCTCCGACGGCAGGTCCTGCTCCGCCCAGATGGTCTTGCCGCCCGGGCTGTAGCGCGTCCCCCAGGCCCGGCTGAGGGCGGCGACCAGGAACAGGCCACGGCCGCCCTCGTCCCCGGCGCGCGCGTGCCGCAGGTGCGGCGCCGTCGTGTGCCCGTCGGAGACCTCGCAGGTCAGGCTGAGGTCGTGGATGAGCCGCACCCGGACGTCCCCGCCGGCGTGCCGGATGGCGTTGGTGACCAGCTCGCTGACGATCAGTTCGGTGCTGGGCACGAGATCCTCCAGGCCCCAGCGGGTGAGCTGATCGACGGCCCAGGTCCGGCAGCGGGCGACCACCGAGAACTCGGGCTGGACGGTGAGGGCGGCCACGTGACGCGTGTCGAGGACCCGGGTGCGGGCCAGCAGCAGCACCGTGTCGTCGACCGGGCGCTGCGGGAGCAGGGCGTAGATCGCCGCGTCGCAGGCCTGCGCCAGGGTCCGGCCGGGGTGGGTGACGGCCTCGGCCAGTCGGGTGAGCGACTCCTGCGGCCCGGCCGGCCCCGCGCTCAGCAGGCCGCCGGTGTAGAGGGCCAGGACGGTGCCCTCGGGCAGGTCCAGGCTGGTCGCCTCGACGGGCAGGGCGTTCGCGCCGAGCGGCCGGCCGGCCGGTGTGTCGAGGGGCTGCGGGCGCCCGTCGGGCCCGACGAGCAGCGGCGCGGGGTGCCCGGCGCGCGAGATCGTGCACCGGCGTGAGACCGGGTCGTAGACCACCAGGGTGCAGGTCGCGCTCAGCGGCTGCCGGTCCGGTGGCTCGGCCGGTGCGGTGCGGGACTGCTCGTCGGCCATCGCGGCGACCAGGTCCTCCAGCCGGGCCAGCACCTCCTCGGGGGCCAGGTCAAGGGAGAACAGGCTCTGGATGGCGGCCCGCAGCTGCCCCATCGTCGCCGCGGCCTGCAGCCCGTGCCCGGCGACCTCCCCCACCACCAGGGCGACCCGGGCGCCGGACACCGCGATGACGTCGTACCAGGTCCCGCCCGCGCCGGCTGAGCCGTTCGGGGTGCCGGGGATGTAGCAGGGGGCGGTCTCCACGGCGGTGGGCGTGCTCAGCGGGCCGGGCAGCAGGCTGCGCTGCAGCACCGAGGCCACCGTGCGCTCGCGGACGTACCGGCGGGCGTTGTCGATGCTCAGGGCGGCGCGGGTGACCACCTCGTGCGCCAGCGTCAGGTCGTCCTGGTCGAACGGGTCGGCGCGCTGGGCGCGGTAGAGCACGGCCAGGCCCAGGACCACGCCGCCGGTGGTCAGCGGCACGACCATCAGGGTGTGGACGCCCGCGTCCCGGATCAGCCGGACCCGGTCGGTGTCGCTGGACATCCAGGCGCCGGCCTCGGCCAGGTCCGCCACCAGGCGCGGCCGCAGGTCGGCCAGGCTCTGGGCGAAGGGGGTGGAGAACGGGAAGTGGCTCTCCTCGCCGACGGCGACTCCCCCCTGCACGCGCCACCCGGAGGCGGTGCGGAACGCCGCCCGCCGCAGCGGGAACCGCTCGTCGATCGGGCCGGGCGGCGGGGCGTCGCTGCGGAAGACGCTGTCCAGCACGTCGACGGTCACCGCGTCCGCCAGGCCCGGGACCAGGGCGTCGGCCAGCTCCTGGGCGGTGCGCGCCACGTCCAGGCTGGAGCCGACGAGTGCGCCGGCCCGCGCCAGCACGTCCATCCGCGAGCGCGCCCGGGAGCGCTCGGTCACGTCGACGACGGCGGCCGCCAGGCCCAGGACCGTGCCCCGCTGATCGGTCAGCCGGAGCATCGAGACGGAGAGCGTGCGGGTGCGGCGGCCCCGGCCCGGCAGGGTTCCCCGGTACTCGGCCTCCAGCAGCGGCTCGCCGGTCCCCAGGACCCGCCGGGCGGCCGCCTCCAGCGCCCCGGCGTCGAAGCCGGGCGCGATCTCGGCCACCCGCTGCCCCAGCATCCCCGCGTCGAGCACGCCGCGGATGCCCTTGGCGGCGGGGTTGAAGCGCACCAGCCGCAGGCTCGGGTCGAAGACGAACAGGCCTACCGGCGACTGGCCGAACAGGGCGTTCAGCAGGGCCGTGTCGGTGGCCCGGTCACCGTCCGTGCCGCCAGGGGGCCCGTCACCTCGCGGGACATCCATACCGACCAACCTCCCGCCTCCGGGGCGCGCGCGCATCCGGACCGCGTCCTGGCGGCTCATGGCCGGACCGCGGACCGGACGGCTGATGACCGCTCAGCCGAGCGGCCCGCCGGCGCCCCCGCCGTCACCGCCGCCACCCCCGCCGCCCCCGGCGGGCCGGGCGGGCTCACCGGGCGGGGTCGGCACCGGGCCCAGCAGGATCCGCACCGCCCCCTCGGGCGTGTCGCGGTGCGGCCGGTCGGGCGCGGGGGTCAGCCGGGCGCCCGGCTCGACGGTGAAGAGCAGGTCGTGCCCGGGCGGGACCGCGGCGGTCGCGGGCCGGGTCGAGAGCCGGGCGCCCTCGCGGTAGCGGTCGGCGAGCACGGCGCCGGTCAGCGCGGGGCCGAACAGCAGCCCGGCCCCGGGACGGCCCGGCGCGCCGTGCTCCAGCGCTTCGGCGGGGGTCAGCCGGTGCACCGCCCGGCCCTCGCCGTCCTGGAGCTGCGCCGACACCAGGGCGTTGAAGTCGTCGTCCCCGGTGAGCAGGTAGACGGAGGTGACGCTCTCGCGCTCGGCCTCCTCGCCGCCGGCGCAGGCCATCAGGTCGCCCTGGGCCAGGTCGAGGCCGGCGGCGGCGATCCGCTCGCGCTGGGCGGTGCGCCCGGCCCACATCAGCGGGTCCAGCCCCGCGGAGCGCAGCACCCGCCCGAGGTCGACCGTCCACGGGTCGCCGCCCACCAGCAGCGGGCGCGAGCGGGCCGGGCGCATCACCCCCAGGCGCCGGGCGACCGACTGGGCGCTGAAGCCGTACAGGGTGACGGTGGCGACGATGACCATGAAGGTGGCGGGCAGGATCTTGTCCGCGCCGCCGACGCCGGCCGTGGTGAGCCCGGTGGAGAAGGTGGCGGCCGTGGAGGCCGCCACGATGCCGCGCGGGGCCATCCAGCCCAGGAACGCCCGCTCGCCGCGGCGCAGGCCGGTGCCGAGCGTGGCGAGCGCGGCGACCAGCGGGCGGGCGAGGAGCATCAGGACGATGACCAGCGCGAGCGCCGGCAGCACCACCGGGCGCAGCGCGGCCCAGCTGACGGTGGCGGAGATCGAGATGAACAGCACGCCGACGACCAGCGAGACCAGCGCCTCGAAGAAGGTGCGGCGCAGGGCGGACTCGAAGACGGGCACGGTGGCGAGCGTGACGCCCATGACGATCGCGGCGATCAGCCCGGTGTCGTCACGCAGTGCGTCGCAGCCGGCGGCCACCCCGATCACGGTCGCCAGCTGGGCGGTGGTCCCCAGGATCTCGCCCAGGCGCACCTTCACCAGCAGCCACCAGAGCAGCGCGACGCCGACCGAGCCGCCCAGCAGGCCGATGCCGGTGCTGCCCGAGAAGCGCAGCAGGGCGGTCCTGAAGCCGTGGTGGTGGTTGGTGACCAGGGCGTGGAAGACCAGCGCGCCCGCGATGCCGCCCACGCCGTCGATCAGCGAGCCCTCCCAGAGCAGGATCCGCTGCAGGCGCTCGTCCGGACGCACGAAGTTGAGCAGCGGCCCCACCACGGTGGGCCCCGAGACGATGACGATGGTGCCGAGCATCAGTGCCGCCTGGCCGGACAGCCCCAGCAGCGGGACCGCCGCCAGCGCGGCGATCGTCGCGGTGAGCAGCGAGCCGATCCACACCAGCCGGTGCACCACCCGCCGGATGTCGCCGCTCAGGTGGCGCAGGTCCAGGCCCAGGCCGGCGTCGTAGAGGACCACGGCGACCGCGAGCGAGACCATCGGGGAGAACGCCGGGCCCAGCAGCCGGTCCGGGTGGACGATGTCGGTGAGCGCGCCGGCCCCGAAGCCCAGCGGCAGCAGCACGATGATCGCCGGGATCCGCAACCCGGCCGCGAGAACCTGCCCACCCACCGCGAGCACCACGGTCAGGCCCAGGCCGAGCAGGATCTGGTCCGAGGTCATGGGCACCGGACTTTCGGGGCGGGAGCGGTGGATCCGACGGCGGAGAGACGAACATATCGGACCCGCGGCACGCATCACCGCAGGTGCCGCCCGTGTCCCGGCCGGTACGGGTGCGCCCGCGGCCCGGCCCGGCCGGCCCGTCCACGCGATGCTCCCCGGCCGCGGCGGACCGGGCCACCGAGGGAGTTCCCGCCGGCCGGGCCGTGACCGACGCAGGTGGTCACGGCCCGGGAGCCGGTCGGTGCGGCCGGGGGTGGATCCGGCCGGGGCTGCCGGTGCCGCTCGGTTCACTCCCGAGGGCACCGGCAGTCGGTGGCGGTACGGCCGACCCTCAGCGGCCTTCCGCCGTTCCGTCGGCGCGGTGGTCCGGCCGGGCTCGTCGCATCGTCGCGACAGCCCTCGGTGGCCGGTACCACGGACGGAAGTTCAGGGGGGACGGCGAACCCGGTGGTCAGGCCGGCAGACCCACCGCGCGCTCGCCGCCGCGGCGCTGCTGGACCGCGACGGCCACCACCAGCAGGGCGCCCTGGGCGACGTTCTGCCAGAACGAGTTGATGCCCTGGACGGTCAGGCCGTTCTCCAGCGCGCCGAGCAGCGCCACCGCGAGGAGGGTGCCGCCGATGCCGCCCTTGCCGCCCTTGAGGGCGCAGCCGCCCAGGGCGGCGGCGGTGATGGCCTTGAGCTCCAGGCCTTCGCTGCCGGAGGTGGGCTGGCCGGAGCCGGTCCGGGCGGTCAGCAGGATGCCGGCGACCGCGGCGACGGCCCCGATCAGGGCGTAGACCGAGACCAGGTACTTGTTGATGTTGATGCCGGCCAGCCGGGCGGCGGTGTCGTTGCCACCGATCGCGTAGACGTTGCGGCCGATGTCGGTGTACTTGAGCAGCAGGTGGACCGCGAGGGCCACCCCGATCAGCATCCAGACCATCACCGGCAGCCCGGCGAGCTTGCCGCGGCCCAGGAAGACGAAGAAGGCGTCGTTCAGCACGTAGCCCTGCGCCCGGCCGTCGGAGAGCAGTTGGGCCAGGCCCTTGTAGGCGGCCAGGCCCGCCAGGGTGGCGATGGTCGGGTTGACCCGGCCGTAGATGATCACCACGCCGTTGAGGGCGCCGATCACGACGCCGACGCCGACCGCGGCCGCCACCCCGGCGAACGGGTTGGCGCCCGCCGAGGTGAAGGCCATCGCGCTGACCACCGAGGCGACCCCGGCCTGCGAGCCGACCGAGATGTCCAGGCCGCCGCAGATGATCACCACGGTCTGCACGACGGCCAGCAGCCCGGTGATGGTGGCGGCCTCGGCGATCACCTGCAGATTGGCGATGCTGAGGTAGTTGCCGTTCAGCGAGCCGAACAGGGCCAGCACCAGCACCAGGGCGCCGATCAGGCTGAGGTTCTGCCCGCCGATGCCGGCCAGCGGGGAGCGCGACCGGGCTCGGGCCCGGGCCCCGGCCCTGGAGCGGGAGGGGCTGGGGGAGGCCGGCTGGTCGCCCCCGGCGACGGGCGGACGGCTGGTGGTGCTGCTCATCGGGATGCTCCAGACAGGGTGGTGGCCGCGGTGATGTCGTCGGCCATGGCCAGCGCCAGCACGGCCTCCTCGGAGGCCTCCTGGCGACTCAGTTCGCCGGTGATCCGGCCGTTCTGCAGGACGACCACCCGGTCGCAGAGACCGAGGATCTCGGGCAGCTCGGAGGAGATGACCAGCAGGGCGACGCCCTCCTTCGCCAGGTCG
>NZ_BAAALF010000053.1:0-44834 GCF_039528135.1 Kitasatospora nipponensis
GCGCGGGACGTGGGGACCGAGGGGCGGCTGGGGGGTCAGGCGCAGGTGGGGGGGGGGGGGGGGGGGGGGGGGGGCCGGGCCGGCCAGCCCGGCGCCCACGACGACCACGTCGGGGGCGTCGGGGCGGCTGCGGCGGGTGATGTGGTGTGCGGTCACGAGCGAGCTCCCTCCCTGGTCCCGGAGCTCCGGGCCGGCGGACGGCTGCGGGGTGCCGGGACGGTCCGAACAAGTGATGCCCCGTCAGAGTCGCGATCAGGCAAGGGCATGCGGACGGATCGGCGGGCGCGAGCCGTGGCGGTGGCACGCCCGGGGAGCACGCGCGGGCGCCGTGCGCCGCACCGTGCGCCCCCAGGGCGTGTCTGACAATTCGCGTCGGACCAGCGTGCGCCGTTGGGCGCCCTCCTTGCCCTCGACGGGCAGGAGGGGCCCCTGGCTGGGCGTGCCGGCGGAGCGCCCTCGTACTGGGTCGTACTTGGGTGCTTCGCCGGTGCGTCCAGCCGGGATGCCCGGCGGCGCGCGCCCGGCGGGAATTGTCAGACACGCCCTATGCCGGGGGAACTGCGCGGGGAGCCGCCCGGGGAGCGCGGGGGAGGGGACGGGAGCCGGGGACCGTCAGAGGGCGGCGCGGACCGCCTCGTCCACCTGCGGGTGGCGGAACCGGAAGCCGGCGGCCAGCAGCTTGGCCGGCACCGCCCGGTGGCTGCCCACCACCTCCACCGCCATCTCGCCCAGCGCCGCCCGCAGCACCGCCTCCGGCACCGGGAACGGCGTGGGCCGCCGCAGCACCCGGCCCAGTGCCGCGGTGAGCTCCGCGTTCGTCACCGGCTCGGGCGCGCTGAGGTTCACCGGGCCGCTGAGCTCCCGGTGGTCGATCAGGAAGCGCAGCGCGGCGACCTGGTCGGCCAGCGAGATGAAGCTCCAGTACTGGGTGCCGGACCCCAGCCGGCCGCCCAGGCCCAGCCGGAAGAGCGGGAAGAGCCGCCCGCCGGCCGCGCCGGCGTCCGACAGCACCAGGCCGGTGCGCGGGTGCACCACCCGGATCCCCGCCTCGGCGGCCGGGCGGGCCGCGCCCTCCCAGTCCACGCAGACCCGGGCCAGGAAGTCCTCGCCGGCCGGCGCCGTCTCGTCGATCACCCGGTCGCCGGTCTGCCCGTAGTAGCCCACCGCGGAGCCGCTGACCAGCACGGCGGGCGGCGCGTCCGCCGCGGCCAGTGCCAGGGCCAGGGTGCGGGTGCCCAGCACCCGGCTGTCGCGGATCTCCCGCTTGTACGCCTCGCTCCAGCGGCGGTCGCCCACGCCGGCGCCGGCCAGGTGGACCACCGCGTCCAGGGCGTTCAGGGCGCCGCGGTCGATCTCGCCGCGCGCCGGGTTCCAGCCGACGCCGACCGAGCCGTCCGAGTGCGGCCCGAGCGCCGAGCGGCGGCGGACCAGCCGGACCACCTGGTGGCCGTCGGCCAGCAGCGAGCGGACGAGGGCGGAGCCGATCAGGCCCGAGGAACCGGTGACAGCGATGCGCATGCGGCCATCCTGGCAGCAGCGCCGGCCGCCACGGGTGCCTGACCCGCACTCAGGGACCGTGACCGCTCTGTCAGCGGGACGGGCGCGACCGATACGGTACGGCTGTGAGCAACTCCACTCCTCCCGGCTGGTACCCGGACCCGGCGCCCGCGCCGGGCGACGGGGGCGCCCGCGAGCGCTACTGGGACGGGGGCGCCTGGACCGAGCAGTACCGGTCCGCCGCCGTCCGCCCGCCGGTCGCTGTGCCGCCCCCGCAGCCGGTCGGCTCACCGCCGGCGGGCTCACCGCCGGACCCTGTGGCCGCTGTGGCCGCTGCGGCCGGTCCGGCCGGGCCCTGGGAGGGCACCGCTCACCCCGCCGCTCCCGTGGCGGCGCCGCCCGCCGCGCCGATCTCGGCCCGGCCGGCGGTCGCCGGCCCCTCGATACCGGCCTCCTCGCTCTCCGACGCCTCACCGGCCTACGGGCATCCGGCCGTCCCCGAGCCGCCGGAGCACGGCGGCTACGGGTTCCCGCCGCCCGGCTCGCTGCCGATGGCCCCGCAGCCGATGGTTCCGCAGCCGACGGCCGGTCCGATGTCCCCGTCGGCGTCCCCGGCGCCGATGCGGCCGGTGAGCGCGCCGCCGCCCGGTCCGCAGCCCGGGTACGGGTTCCAGGGCCCGCCGCAGGGCGCCTTCGCCCCGCCCCGGGCCCCGGCCCCGGGCTACGGCTCCCCGTACCTGGCCGCCCCCGCCGGCGGGCCCGCGCGGCCGTCCTCGCGCCGGCGCCCGGGCCTGATCGTCGGCATCCTGGGCGGCGCGCTGGCCCTGACGGTGCTGGCGACCGTCTTCTCGATATCGATCGTGCGCGGCGGCTTCGCGGCCCGGCAGGTCGACGGGTCCGCCGCCGTGCCGCCCGGCTCGGCCGGCGCCCCCGCACCCGGCCGGGGACCCGGCGCGGGTCCCAGCCTCGGCGCGCGCAGCCCCGGTGCCCCCAGCCCCGGTGCGACCGGGTCCGACCGGCCCAGCGCGCTGCCCTCGCCCTCGCGCTCCGGCGGCGCCCCGGCGCTGCCCGACGGCACCGGGGTGGTGGACGCGGTGCACGGCTGGGTCGTCCCGGTGCCCGGCGGCTGGAACCCGGCCGCGCACGACGGCGCGAGCACCCTGCTGCTGGTCACCGGCCCGTACGACTGCGCGACGCCCGGCGGCTGCGTGCGCGGCAACTTCTCGATCGACACCGCCCCCGTCGCGGGCCAGGACGCCGCCACGACGGCGCGCGCGACCATGACCACCTACGCCCCGCAGCTCTTCGGCGAGCTCGCCGCGCACCAGGAACTCGACAGCGGCCCGCTCACCGCCGCCGGGCTCACGGGCTACGCCGTCCGCTGGCACGTCACCGCACAGCAGGGCGGCGCGCGGGGCTTCCTGCTGCTGGTGGCCCTGCCGGCGCCGGGCGGCGGCTTCACCACCCTGGTCGGCTCGGTGGACGACGACCCGAGGGCGCCGCTGCCGGGGGTGCTCGACCAGTTGGTGGCCGCGATCCGCCCCAGCACGCCGCCGAACGGGGTCTGACCGGCCCGACGCCGAGCGGGCCGGCCCGGGCGACCCGGGGTGGCAGGCCTCAGCCGAAGAGCTCCCAGAGCTTGGGGAATCGTTTCGCCATCACTTCTCCGTCGGCGAAGTCGAAGGGCACGCCCTGCGGCTGCCGGGGCTGCTCGGTGCCGAGGTCCGGCAGGGCCATGCCGGTCAGCTGCTCGTGCGCCTCGTCGGCGGCGTAGCCGAACTCCTCGGCGTCGCCGTCCTCGTCCTCGTCGAAGTCGGGCACCAGCTCGGCCAGGTCGTCCGGGTGGTGCACCGCGCCCTCGAACACCTCCCGGCCCTGCGCGATCAGCCAGCAGCGGAAGAAGTCGAACGCGTCCTCCGAGGCGCCTCCGAGCATCAGGTAGGCGGCGCCCCACAGCTCGCGGGTGTAGGCGCGCTGGAACCGCGCCTCGAACAGCCGGGCGAAGTCGATCACCTCGTCCGGTGTCAGCTGCGCGAGCCGCTCCACCAGCAGGTCCGCATGGTCCTCGGGGTCGCCGTCGGCGGCGTCACGGGTCTCGTCGATGATCTGCCAGAAGTCCGTCTCGTACATCACCGCTCCAGCATCCCCGTTCCCCGCCCCGAACGCACACCATCCGCGCCCGTGCCACCCGTGCGGCACCCCCGGTTCGGGTGAACAAGGCACGTCGCGAGGTGTGCGGCCGCCGTGGAGCACGCGTTGATCGAGCGTTGATCGAGCGCTGGCAGAGTCGTCGACGACGGGGGTCGACGAGCAAGGGGAAGTTCTGATGGGGTACCAGAAGCGGTCCGGACGAGTCGTGGCGGCCCTGGCGGGGATCGGGCTGGCAGCGGTGCTGGGCGTCTTCACGGCCGGTGGGGTGGTGGCGTCGGGGGGCGCCGCGCACGGGAAGGGCGTGGTGACGGCCGGCGGTTCCATCGGCACCGGCCAGTCCGGCGTCAAGGAGTGGAACAACACCACGTCCAGCTGGGAGCCCCCGAAGGTGCAGAGCTGAGCCGGTGCCGAGCCGGCGCCGGCCGCGGCTCAGTCCGCGGCTCGGTTCGCGGACCCGGGCAGCTGGCGCAGCAGCGCGGTGACCTCGGCGGCCTCCGGTAGCCCGAGGGTGAGGAAGACCGCCAGCGCCTGGCGCAGGTGCCCCTCGGCCGGCTCCGGGTGTCCGAGGTCGAGCAGCACCCGGGCCAGCACCACCAGCGCGTTGGCCTGGTCGCGTTCGGCGCCGATCTCCTCGCAGTGCGCCAGGGCGTGCTCGGCGTGGCCCAGCGCCTGCTCCGGCTCGCCCTGCGCGCGCAGCGCGTCGGCGAGGCGGTAGCGGGCCTGCGCGGCGCGGTGCGGCAGGCCGGCCGCCCGGGCCACCGTCAGGCACTCGGAGAACCAGTGGACGGCCTCCGCGAAGCGTTCCAGGGTGTGGGCGGCCAGGCCCAGCACGTAGAGGCCGTACGCCGTCCCTGGGGCGTCGTCGCGCTCGCGCAGCTGCGGCAGCAGGTCCCGGCAGGTCGCCAGCGCCTCGGCCGCCCGGCCGCTGCGGACCCGGGCCATCGCGGCGTTGAGGGTGGCCACCATCTCGCCGGAGTGGTGGCCCAGCTTCCGGGCGATGCTGATCGCCTCGTCCAGGTGGCCCACCGCCTCGTCGTAGCGGCCCAGGTGCTGGGCGAGCACCCCCAGGTCGTTGAGCGCCTGGCGCAGGATGACCAGGTCGCCGACCTCGCGGCAGGCCGCGATGGCAAGGCGGGTCTGCACCTCGGCCTCGACGAAGCGGGTGGCGGGCACCGCGATGTTGCCGCACAGGAACCGGGCCCGGCCCTCGGCCCAGCGGTCGCCGGTCCGCACCGCGGCGGCCACCAGCTGCTCGGCGGTGGCGGCGAGCTGGCGGTAGCGCGAGTTGGGACCGAAGGCGCTCAGCGCGATCAGCAGGTCGATCGCCGCCCGCAGCCCCTCGTGGCCCGCGGGCCGGGCTCCGTCGGCGCCGGTCACGGGCGCGGACCCGGTCACCGGCCCGGGCTCCGGCACCGGCCCGGGCTCCGGCACCGGCCCGGGCAGGGGCGCCGGCCCGCCCGCCGGCCGGATCGCGTGCGCGACCTGCGCCGCCAGGGCCACCGCGCTCTCGGTCTCGGCGGCCGCCCACCGGCGGGCGGCCGCGAGGTCGCCGAAGGCCAGCGGGGCCGAGCGGGCCGGACCGAGCGAGCCGCCGATCGGGTCCCCGGGCACCGCGTGCCGGAACGCCTCGCAGGCGGTGGCGAGCAGGAAGTCGAGCAGCCGGTCGCGGGCCTCGGCGGCCTCCTGCGGATGGGTGGCCAGCGAGGTGCGCCGGGCGAAGGCGCGCAGCAGGTCGTGGAAGCGGTAGCGGCCGGGCGCCGGCGACTCCAGCAGCGTGACGTCGACCAGCGACTCCAGCAGGTCCTCGGTGAACTGCTCGTCCGCCGCGAGCAGCGCGGCCGCCGAGCTGAGCGCCAGGTCGGGACCGTCGACGGTGGCCACCAGCCGGAACGCCCGGGCCTGGCGCTCGGTCAGCTGGTGGTAGCCGAGCTCGAAGGCGGCCTCGACGGCCAGGTCCCCGATCCGCAGCTCGTCGATCCGGCGGCGTTCGTCGGCCAGCCGGCTGCTGAGCGTCTGCACGGTCCAGCTCGGGCGGGCCGCCAGCCGGGCGGCCACGATGCGCACCGCCAGCGGCAGGAACCCGCAGGCCGAGACCAGTTCCAGGGCGGCCTCGTGCTCGGCGGCCAGCCGCTGGGAGCCGATCGCCCGGCCGAGCAGCTCGGTGGCCTCGCCGGGCTCGAAGAGCGGCAGGTCGAGCTGGAGCGTGCAGGGCAGCCCGCCGAGGCGCACCCGGCTGGTGACCAGCACCGCGCAGCCGGCCGCGCCCGGCAGCAGCGGCTGCAACTGGGCGCGGTCCTTGGCGTTGTCGAGCACGATCAGCAGCCGGCGGCCGTCGACCGAGGAGCGGAAGAGCGCGGCCTTCGCCTCGACGCCCTCGGGGATCGCGGCCGCCGGCACGCCGAGCGCGCCCAGGAAGCCGGCCAGCACGCTCTCCGGGTCGGCGGGGGTCAGGTCGCTGCCGCGCAGGTTCGCGTACAGCTGGCCGTCGGGGTAGCTGGGGCGGGTGCGGTGCGCGACGTGCAGCGCCAGCGTGGTCTTGCCGATGCCGCCCATCCCGGTCAGTGCCACCACCTTGAGCGCCGGCGGGCCGGTGTCCGACAGCGCGGCCAGCAGGCTGTCGATCGGCGCCGCGCGGCCGGTGAAGTCGGCCGCGTCCGGCGGCAGCTGGGCCGGCCGCGGGCGGCCGGGCGCCGGTGCGGCCGGCTCGCCGGCGGTGGGTCGGGCCGGTGGGGCGGACTCCTCCTCGAAGGCGCCGGGCGCGGGCGCGGCCAGCACCCGGTCACCGTCCAGGATCCGCTGGTGCAGCGCGACGAGTTCGGGACCCGGCTCCACGCCGAGCAGCTCGATCAGGTGGTCGCGGGCCTCGCGGTAGACGGTGAGCGCGTCGACCTGCCGGCCGGACTGGTAGAGCGCGCGCATCAGCAGCGCGTACAGCCGCTCGCGCAGCGGGTACTCGGCGGTGAGCGCGGTCAACTCGGAGACGCAGCGCAGCGAGCCCCCCAGCGTCAGGTCGAGGGCCAGCCGCTCCTCCAGCAGGGCCAGGCGCAGGTCGTCGAGCCGGCGGCGCTGGCGCTCGGCGAAGGGTCCGGGCAGGCCGGCCAGTGGTTCGCCCTGCCACAGGGCCAGCGCCTGGTTGAGCAGTTCGCGGGCCTCGGCGGGCCGCTCGGCGGCCTGCGCCCGGTCGGCCCGGGCCGCCAGCTGCTCGGCCCGCAGCGCGTCCACCGCCTGCTCGGGCAGCAGCAGCCGGTAGCCGTCGCCGAGCGAGACCAGCAGGTCGGGGGCGTCGGCGGTGCTGCGCAGCATCTTGCGCAGCCGCCAGGCGTAGGTGCGCACGGTGGTGACGGCGGTGCTCGGCGGCTCCTCGCCCCAGAGCGCGTCGACCAGGTCGGCGGCGGTGGCCGAGCGGCCCGGGCGCAGCAACAGGACGGCGAGCATCGCCTGCTGCTGGGGGCTGCCGAGTCTCAGGACGGTGGTCCCCAGTTGGCCCTGCACCGGTCCGAGCACCGAGAACCTGAGGTCGTCCACTCTTTCACCCGCGCCTGTTCAATATCCTTGTGAGATTCGACCCAGACTAGCGCGGTAAATCGTCACACCCAGCCCAACTGGTGCGCACGCAGACCGGCCTCGAAGCGGCTGCGGGCGCCGAGCCGTTCGATCACCGAGGCCATCATCCGCCGGGCGGTGCGCGCGGAGATGTGCAGCTGGCAGGCCGCGGACTCGTCGGTGTGGCCCTGGGCGAGCAGCGCGAGCAGGGCGCGCTCCTGGTCGCTCGGGGCCGTCGCCGGGTCGCTCGCGGGGGCGGAGCCGAGCGGGGCGGCCAGCGTCCAGGTCTGTTCGAAAAGCGCGAGCAGCGGGGTCACCACGGCCGGGTCGGAGAGGCAGAGCGCGCCCCGGCGGCTGTCCGCCGGGTCGAGCGGCACCAGCGCCTGCGAGCCGTCCACCAGGATCATCCGGGTCGGCAGGCTGGGCGCGGTGCGGAACCCGCAGCCGTCGCCGGAGAGCCAGCGGGCGTAGGCCAGCGTGCCCGGGTCCTCGCGCACGCCGCTCAGTCCGACGGTGCGGATCAGCACGCCGCGCCGGCGGATCCCGTCGTCGTTGCGCTGGGCGGCGGCGAGCGCGGCGGCGGACTGCGGGCCGCCGGGCATGAAGGTCAGCACCTCGCGGGCGGCCTCGACGGCGAAGCGCTCCAGCCGGCGCTGCACGGCGTCCATCCCCACCAGCCGCTCGACGCCCTCGAAGCCACCGGCGCCGGGGCCGGCCGCGGCCAGCACCCGCACCAGGGCGGCCTGGCTGTCGGCGACCTGGCGCTGACGCCGGATCAGCTCCTCGTGCTGGCGCTCCATCAGCTGCTGCAGGCCCATCGCCGGGTCGACCACGGTGAAGCGGCCCGGCGCCTCGAAGGACTGCTGGATCAGCCGGAGCTCGAAGAGGCGGTCCAGCGCGCCGCGGACCTGCGCCGGCGTGGTGGCCAGCCTGGCCGCCAGCTCGCTCACCCCGAGGGTGGGCGAGGCCAGCATCTCGCGGTACACCGCCTCGTCCGGTGCCTCCAGCCCCAGCGCAGCCAACATCGTGCCTCCCCTTGTTCCGCCCCGTGGGGGGAAGTCTGCTGGACGGCGATAGACGCCCCATCTACAGCGCGTCAGCGCTCCCCGCGCCGGGTGCCGGAGCCCCGCGCCGAGGCGTGGCACAAAGCGGCCTGGACGGTTCCGACCTGCCGAAACCCGTTCCCCGCAGCGGTGGTGGCGGTCAGGATGGAGGCATCGCCGCGGCCCCGTGCGCCGCCCCGATCCGGCCGCCGGGCCCGCTCCCGGGCCGCTCACCCCACTCCAGACGAGGGCACCCCCATGACTTCTTCGCCGCACCTCCCGCGCACCACCGCCGCCGTGCTGGCCGTCCTGGTGGGCGTCCTGGGCGGGGCGCTGTCCGGCGCCGCGGGCCACGCCCCGGCCGCGCCGAGCGCCGCCGCGCCGGCCGTGCACGCCGCCGGGGGCGTGCACGCCGACGGTCTGATCTGGGACTGACCCCACCACCCCGGCGTGGAGCTGACCCTGATCACCCTGAGCGCCGACGGACCCGCCACCGGCCACCTGCTGGACGGCGGCCGGGTCGGCGACCTGATGTGGGCCGCGTCGCGGCCCGGCGAACTGCTCGAGCACGTCAGCACCCAGGCCGGGCCCGGCTGGCTGCACCTGGGGGTCTTCACCCTGACGAGCGAGCAGCACACCGCCGGGTCGGCCGCACTCGCCATCTGTCGCCGCGCGCTCGCGGCCTCCCCCCTGCTGCGCGGCTGGCGCATCGCCGCCGTCCGCCCCGGTGCGTGACCTCCCGTCACATCCGCACCTCCCCAACCCCGCGAGAGAGGACTTCCGATGACCAACCCCTTCGAGGACGAGAGCGCCAGCTACCTGGTGCTCGTGAACGAGGAGAACCAGCACTCGCTCTGGCCGGCCGCCGTCGCCGTGCCGGCCGGGTGGCGCACCGCGCACGGCCCCGACACCCGGCCCGCCTGCCTGGAGCACATCGAGCGGGAGTGGACCGACCTGCGGCCGGCCTCGCTGGTCGCCGCGCTGGCCACGGCGAACGGTGCGTGACCCGATGACCACCACGCTCCCCACCGCGGTCCGCCCGCCGGTGCGCACCGCCCGCCCGCGGCACTACCTGATGTGCCGCCCCTCGTACTTCACCGTCGACTACCGGATCAACCCCTGGATGGACCCGGCCAAGCCGACCGACACCGCGCTGGCCGTCCTGCAGTGGGAGCGCCTGTACGCGCTCTACCAGGAGCTGGGCCACACCGTGGAGCTGATCGAGCCGGTCCCCGGCCTGCCCGACATGGTCTACGCCGCCAACGGCGCCACCGTGCTGGACGACCGCGTCGTGGTCGCCCGCTTCCGGCACCCCGAGCGGGCCGCCGAGGCCCCCGCCTACCAGGCCTGGTTCGAGCAGCAGGGCTACCCGGTGGTGCATCCCGCCGCCTTCACCAACGAGGGCGAGGGCGACTACCTGGTCGCCGGCCGCCGGATCCTGGCCGGCACCGGCTTCAGGACCGACCCGGCCGCGCACGCGGAGGCGGCCCGGCTGCTGGGGCGCCCGGTGGTCAGCCTGACCCTGGTCGACCCGCGCTTCTACCACCTGGACACCGCGCTCGCCGTGCTCGACGACGACGAGATCATGTACTACCCGGGCGCCTTCGCCCCCGAGAGCCGCCGGCTGCTGGCCGAGCTCTACCCGGACGCGATCCTGGCCGAGGAGTCGGACGCCGAGGTCTTCGGCCTCAACGCGATCTCCGACGGCCGCCACGTGCTGCTCCCCGAGGCGGCCGGCCGGCTGGCCGAGCGGCTGGCCGAGCGCGGCTTCGAGCCGATCGGCGTGGACCTCTCCGAGCTGTTCAAGGGCGGCGGCAGCGTCAAGTGCTGCACCCTCGAACTGCGCCACCGCGACCTGACGCTGGGCGGCTGACGATGACCACGACCGAACCCCGGCTGCTCTGGGAGAGCGCGCCGGGCACCCCGGCGACCGTGACCGCCCCCGAGCTGGCCGACGCCGCCGCGGCCGCCGCCTGGCTCGCCTCGGTGCGCGAGGAACTGCGCGCCGGGCTGCTGCGGCACGGCGCGGTGTACCTGCGCGGCCTGCCGGTGCGCAGCGTGGCCGACTTCGGCCTGGTCCGCGACGAGCTGATCAGCCGGCGCACGCCGTACCGCGAGAAGGCGACCCCGCGCAGCGACTACGGCGGCGACGTCTTCTCCTCCACCGACCTGCCCGCCGCGCAGGCGATCCGGATGCACAACGAGAACAGCTACACGCTGACCTTCCCCGGCCTGCTGCTCTTCGGCTGCCTGACCGCCCCCGAGCAGGGCGGCGCGACCCCGGTGGTGGACTGCCGCGAGGTGCTGCGCACCCTGCCGCCGGAGCTGGTCGAGCGGATGCGGGCGAGCGGCTGGGTGCTGAGCCGCAGCTACTCCGAGCACCTCTCGGTCGACTGGCGGGCGGCCTTCGCGGCCGAGAGCGCCGAGCAGGTCGAGGCGTACTGCGCCCAGAACCTGATCTCCTGCGCGTGGGACGCCGAGGGCGGCCTGCGCACCCGTCAGCTGCGGCCGGGCATCATCAGCCACCCGCTGAGCGGCGAGGAGGTCTGGTTCAACCACCTCGCGTTCTGGAACTCCTGGTCGCTGGACGAGGAGATCCGCGAGACGCTGATCGAGGAACTGGGCGAGGGCGGCCTGCCGTTCGACACCGCCCTCGGTGACGGACTGCCGCTCACGCTGGCCGAGCTGGACGTGATCAACGCCGCCTACGAGCGGGCGACCGTGCGCCGCAGCTGGCAGCCGGGTGACCTGCTGCTGGTGGACAACGTGCTGACGGCGCACGGCCGCGACCCGTTCCGCGGGGACCGGCGGATCGTGGTGGCGATGGGTGACCCGCTCGCGCTGGCCGACTGCAAGCCGACCGTCGCGCCGAGCGCGGGGGCGATCGCGAGCGCGGGTGCCGGTACCGGTGCTGGTGCCGGTGTCGCCGTCGGGGCGGTGAGCTCGGATGGCTGAGCCGATCGATGTGCCGATCGATGTGCTGACCCGCCTGTACCGGGCCGCCGCCGCGACCCCGCACCGCCTCGCGGTGCAGGGTCCGGACGGCCGGCTCGACTTCGCCGGTCTGCTCGCGCGCAGCGCCGAACTGGCCTCCGGGCTGCGGGCGCTGGGCGTCGGGCGGGGCGACCGGGTGGGCGTGCGGGTGCGCCGCGGGGTGGACTGGGCGGCCGCGCCGCTGGCCGCCTGGCGGCTGGGCGCCGCGTACGTGCCGCTCGACCCGTCCTACCCGGACGAGCGACTCGCGCTGATCGCCCAGGACGCCGGGCTGCGGGCGCTGGTCACGGACGCCGGGCGGCCGGCCTGGCTGACCGCGCTGCCGGGGCTCGCCGAGCTGCCGGTGCTGGACGCGCCGGTGCTGGGCGCGCCGGCTCCGGAGGCGGACCACGGCCGGGCGGCGGACCACGGTCGGCAGGCCGTCGCGTTCGTCGACGCCGAGGCGGACCCGCTGGATCCCGCCTACCTGATCTACACCTCCGGCTCGACCGGGCGCCCCAAGGGCGTGGAGGTCACCCGGGGCGGCGTCGCCGCGCTGGTGGCCGGCCTGGAGGAGCGCGGCGTCTTCGTCGCCGAGCCCCGGGTGGTCGGCTGGAACGCCAGCCTCTCCTTCGACGCCTCCGTCCAGCAGCTGGTGCGCGTCTGCCGCGGCGACAGCCTGGTGGTGCTGGGCGAGGAGGACCGGACCGAACCGCGGCGGCTGGCCGCGCTGCTCGCCGAGCACGGCGTGCAGGAGCTCGACCTGACCCCCTCGCACTGGCGCCTGCTGGCCGGCCCGCTGCTGGCCCTCGCCACGCCCGAGCGCCCGCTGCGGCTGCTGCTGGGCGGCGAGCCGGTCCCCGAGCGGATGTGGCGCGAGCTCGCCGCGGCGCGCGGACGGATCGGGACCTGGAACCTGTACGGGCCCACCGAGTGCTCGGTGGACGCCACCGCGGTCGAGGTCAGCGGGGACCACCCGCGGCTGGGTCACCCGCTGGCGGGCGTGCGGGCGCACGTGCTGGACGGGGAGCTGCGGCCGGCCGGGATCGGCGAGCTGCACCTGGCCGGTCCGGGCCTGGCCGCCGGGTACGCCGGACGGCCGGGGCTGACCGCCGAGCGGTTCGTCGCCGACCCGTTCGCCGCGGACGGCTCGCGGATGTACCGCACCGGTGACCGGGTGCGCCGACTGCCGGACGGGGGTCTGGAGTTCCTGGGCCGCACCGACCGGCAGGTCAAGCTGCGGGGCTTCCGGGTGGAGCTCGGCGAGGTGGAGGAGCGGCTGCTCGCGCACCCCGCGGTCACCGTGGCGGTGGCCGCCGTGCGCACCGGCCCGGACGGCGACGCGCTGCTGGTGGCGTACTACGTGCCGGTGCCCGGCGCCGGGCTGGAGCCGCAGGAGCTGCGCACGCACTGCGCGGCGGCGCTGCCCGACCATCTGGTGCCCTCCGCGCTGGTGCCGCTGGAGGCGCTGCCGCTGACCGCCAACGGCAAGCTCGACCACGCCGCGCTGCCCGCCCCCGAGGACCGGCCGCAGGTCCGGGGCCGGGTGCCCGAGGGCGAGTTGGAGGAGCTGATCGCCGGCGTCTGGGCCGAGGTGCTGGGCCGGGAGGCGATCAGCGCGGACGACGACTTCTTCGCACTCGGCGGCCACTCGCTGGTCGCGCTGCGGGTGGTCTCGCGGCTCAAGCGGACCGCCGGCGTGGTGCTGCCGACCAAGGACGTCTACCGCTACCCGCGGCTGAGTGACCTGGCCCGGCACGCCGAGTCCCGGCGGACGGAGCAGGTGCGATGACCGCCGCCGACACCACCGTGGTGCGGCTGCGGCAGAGCCCGCGGCCGGACCTGACGCTGGTGGCGCTGGGCTTCTGCGGCGGCGGCACGGCCGCCTACCACCCGTGGACGGCCTCGCTGCCGGCCGGCGTCGACCTGGCGGCGGTCTGCTACCCGGGCCGCGAGGGCCGGTTCGCCGAGGACTTCGCGGACAGCTGGGACGAGTTGGCCGCGGACGCCGCGCAGGCCGTCCGTTCGGTGGCCGCCGAGGGCCGCTACGTCCTGTTCGGGCACAGCATGGGCGGCTGGATGGCCTTCGAGGTCGCCACCCGGCTCGCCGCGGCGGGTGACCCGGCCCCCGAGGCGCTGGTGGTCTCCAGCTGCAACGCGCCGGACCGCCCGCTCACCGCGCGCGACCAGTTCCCCTCCCGGCACCAGGACGACGCGCAGCTGCTGGAGTGGATGAGCACCCACGGCCTGCTGCCCGACCACGTCCTCGCCGACGAGGACCTGACCGAGATGGCGGTCGAGCTGATGCGCGCCGACCTGCGGGTGCGCGACAGCTTCGAGCCCGCGGGCCGGCGGCTCGACCTGCCGCTGCAGGTCCTCTCGGGCGCCGGGGACAGCGTGGTCGAGGCCGACCTCGGCGAGCGCTGGGCCGCCCTGACCACCGCCGGATTCCGCCACGACGTCCTGCCCGGCGGCCACTTCTACACACCCGAGGTCTGGCGGGAGCTCCCCGCACGGATCGTGGCGCTCGCCGCCGTCCCCTCCCGATGAAGGTTCCTCCATGACTCACTCCTCCCACCTGGGCATCAGCCATGTCGAGTGCCACGTCGCCGACCTGGCGACGGCCACCGCCGACCTGGTCGACCGCTACGGGTTCCGTGCGGTGGCCCGCGCCACCGACACCGACGCCGACTCGCTGGTGCTGCGCCAGGGCCGGATCACCCTGGTGCTCACCGAGGCCCGCTCGTCGGGCCACCCGGCGGCCGACTACGTCCGGGCGCACGGTGACGGCGTCGCCGACATCGCGCTGACCTGCCCGGACGTGCCCGCGCTCTTCGCCGACGCGCTCGCCCGCGGCGCCGTCCCGATCGCCCCGCCGCGGCTGCACCCGGACGGGCGGCACACCGCGGTGATCGGCGGCTTCGGCGACGTGGTGCACACCCTGGTCGAGCCGGCGGCCGGTGACGAGGGGGGCCGCGCGCTGCCGCCCGGGTTCACCCCGCTGCCCGCCGCCGACCAGGTCGCGCCGCAGGACGAACTCCTCGACGAGCTCGACCACTTCGCGATCTGCGTGACGGCCGGTCAGCTGGCCGCCACGGTGGCCTACTACACCGAGGTGCTGGACTTCGCCGTCGTCTTCACCGAGCTGATCCGGGTGGGCGCGCAGGCGATGGAGTCCACCGTGGTGCAGAGCGCCTCGGGCCAGGTCACCTTCACCCTGATCGAGCCGGACACCAGCGGCGAGGCCGGCCAGATCGACCGGTTCCTGGCCGAGCACGGCGGTCCCGGGGTGCAGCACGTGGCCTACCGCTCGGGCGACATCGTGCGGGCGGTCGGCACGCTGCGCGAGCGCGGGGTGGAGTTCCTGGCCGTGCCGGACGCGTACTACACGCTGCTGGCCGACCGGCTCGACCTGGCCCGGCACAGCACGTCGGAGCTGCACGAGCTGAGCGTGCTGGTCGACGAGGACCACGACGGGCAGCTGTTCCAGATCTTCACCCGCTCCACCCACCCGCGGCGCACCCTGTTCCACGAGGTGATCGAGCGCTTCGGGGCCCGGACCTTCGGCAACGGCAACATCAAGGCGCTCTACGAGGCGGTGGAGGCCGAGCGGGCGGGCGTCGAGGAGGCCCTGCGATGACCGCGCCGACCGTCACCGCGCAGCCGGGCCGCGCCACCGAGCCGGTCAGTGTGGCCGAGCCGGTCTGCACGGCCGACTTCGCCGCCCTGGCGCAGCGCGAACTCCCCGCCGAGGTGTGGGACTTCATCGCCGGTGGCAGTGGCGCCGAGCTCACCATGGCGGCCAACCGGGCGGCCCTGGACCGGATCGCGCTGGTGCCGAGGATGCCGGCCGGCCTGGCGCACTGCACGACCCGGGCACCGCTGCTCGGCGCACCGGCCGCCCTGCCGCTGGCCGTCGCGCCGATGGCCTACCAGCAACTCCTGCACCCGGACGGCGAGTCGGCCACCGCCCGGGCCACCACCGCGGCCGGCGTGCCGTTCACCCTCAGCATGCTGAGCACCCGGCCGGTCGAGGAGATCACCGCGCTTGGCGCGCGCACCTGGTTCCAGCTGTACTGGCTGCGCGACGCGGGCGCCACCGAGGAGTTGGCGCGCCGGGCCGAGGCGGCCGGCTGCGAGGCGCTGGTGGTCACCGTGGACGAGCCGCGGATCGGCCGGCGACTGCGCGACCTGCGCAACGGCTTCGCGCTGCCCACCTCGGTCGCGGCCGCGCACCTGGACACGGCCGGCACCCGGCGCAGCCGGCAGCGGCAGGCCGGCGTCTCGGCGGTCGCCGAGCACACCGCCGAGGCCTTCGCCCCCGGGCTGAGCTGGGACGACCTGGCCCGGCTGCGGGAGAGCAGCGGGCTGCCGCTGGTCGTCAAGGGCGTGCTGGACCCGCGCGACGTGGCCCGGGCGGCCGAGATCGGCGCGCAGGCGGTCGTCGTCTCCAACCACGGCGGGCGTCAACTCGACGGCGCAGCAGCCAGCGTGGACCTGCTGGCGGCCGCCAGTGCGGCGGCGCCGGCGCACTGCCAGGTGCTCCTCGACAGCGGCATCCGCGGCGGCGACGACGTACTCAAGGCACTCGCGCTGGGTGCCGACGGCGTCCTGCTGGGCCGACCGGTGCTCTGGGGCCTGGCCGCCGACGGCGAGCGCGGGGTGCGCCGGGTGCTGGACCTGCTGGCGGCCGAACTGCGCTGCGCGCTGGAGCTGGCCGGCTGCGCCGACCCGGCCGCGGCCCGTGCGCTGACCGTGCTCGGCGCCCGGCCGGTGGACGGGCCCGGCACCACCGGGGGTGCCCGATGAGCGCCTCCGCGGGCCTCGCGGGCCCGCCGGTGCTGCTCGAACCGGCCGACCTGCACGCCTCGTTGCGGGACCCGGCGCTGCGCTCGATGAACTTCCTCAACGAGGTGGCCAACCGCTTCCCCAAGGCCCTGTCGTTCGCTCCGGGCCGGCCCGCCGAGTCCACCTTCGACCTGGCCGACCTGCACCGTTACCTCGACGCCTACGCCCGCCACCTGGTCGAGCGGAAGGGCTACGACACCGTCCGGGTCAACCGGGAGCTCTTCCAGTACGGCCGCACCAAGGGGATCGTGCACGAGCTGATCGCCCGCCAACTGGAGCTGGACGAGGGCATCGTGGTCGACCCGGACGCGGTGCTGGTCACCGTCGGGGCCCAGGAGGCGCTCTGGCTGGTGCTGCGCGCGCTGCGGGCCACCGAGCACGACGTGCTGCTCGCGGTGGCGCCCACCTACGTGGGCCTGACCGGCGCGGCCCGGCTGCTGGACCTGCCGGTGCGCCCGGTGCGCGAGGGCGAGGACGGGGTGGACCTGGCCGACCTGCGCGCCCAGTTGCGGGCCGCCCGGGCGGCCGGACAGCGCCCCCGGGCGCTCTACCTGGTGCCCGACTTCTCCAACCCCAGCGGCCGGTCGATGCCGCTGGAGACCCGGCGCCGGCTGCTGGAACTCGCGGCGCGGGAAGGGATCCTGCTGCTGGAGGACAATCCCTACTCGATGTTCCGCAGCGCGGATGCCGACCAGCTGCCGACCCTCAAGGCCCTGGACACCGGCCACCACGTGGTCTACCTGGGCTCGTTGGCGAAGACCTGCTTCCCGGGCGCGCGGGTCGGCTTCGCGATCGCCGACCAGCCGGTGGCCGGCGGCGGCGTGCTGGCCGACGAGCTCTCCAAGGCCAAGAGCATGCTCACCGTCAACACCTCGCCGGTGAGCCAGGCCCTGGTCGGCGGGCTGCTGTTGGAGCACGGCGGCAGCCTGCTGCGGGCCAACGAGCGGCAGATCGCCATCTACCGGGAGAACCTGCACTGCCTGCTGCGCGGTCTGGCCGACCGCTTCGACGGCGTGCCGGGGGTGCGCTGGAACACCCCGGACGGCGGGTTCTTCGTGGTGGTGACCGTCCCGTTCGCGGTCACCGACGAGCTGTTGGAGCAGGCCGCCGTCCAGCACGGCGTGCTCTTCACGCCGATGTGCCACTTCACCGAGGACCCCGCCGCCACCCGCCAACTGCGGCTCTCCTGCAGCTCGCTGACGCCGGCCGAGATCGAGCAGGGCCTCGACCGGCTGGCCGCCCTGATCGCCGACCGGAGCTGAGCGCCGGCGCTGCCCCGCTCCCGCCCCGGCCCCGCCCCACCCCCCTGACCTCCGAAAAGGAACCCCGCATGCTGACCGAGAGCCAAGTCCACGACTACCGCCGTGACGGCCACCTCCTGGTCGAGAACGTCTTCGACGCCGAGGAGATCGCCCTGCTGCGCCGCGAGGTCGAGCAGCTCTACGCCACCGACCACCCCGGCCGGGTCTTCGAGAAGGACGGCAGCACGGTGCGCGGCATCCACGGCTGCCACACCACCAGCGCGCTCTTCGGCCGGCTGGTCCAGCTGCCCGCCCTGCTGTCGGCGGCCGAGCAGCTGCTGGAGAGCAAGGTCTACGTGCACCAGGTCAAGGTGAACGCCAAGCGCGCGCTGCGCGGCGACGTCTGGCAGTGGCACCAGGACTACATCTTCTGGGAGCAGCACGACGGCGTGCGCGAACCGCGTTTCGTCAACGTCGCGCTGCTGCTGGACGACGCCACCGAGCACAACGGTCCGCTGCTGGTGGTGCCCGGCTCGCACCGCTCCGGCGTGATCCGCACCGAGCGCCGCGCCCCGGTCGGCGCCGCGGTCGGCGCCGCGTCCGGCGAGGAGGGCGCGCAGGGCGGCGAGAGCTGGGCCGCCAGCCTCTCCGCCGAGCTGGACTTCGCCCTGAGCGCCGAGCAACTCGCGCCGCTGGTGGCCGAGTCCGGCATTCGCTCGCTGACCGGCCCGGCCGGCAGCCTGCTCTACTTCGACTCCTGCATCGTGCACGGCTCGGGCGCCAACATGTCGCCCGAGGACCGCACCATGGCGCTGGTCACCTACAACAGCGTCGACAACGAGCCGGTCTGGGTGGCCAATCCGCGCCCGGAGTTCCTGGCCGGGCGCGACCTCACCCCGCTGGCGGCACTGGAAGGCGGGCTGCGCGGATGACCGGCACCGACCGCACGCTGGTGAGCGCCCTGCTCGGCGCGGTCCGCGAGCACCGCGGGGCCGTCGCGGTCCACGACGCGGGGGTGGCCTACAGCTACGCCCAACTGGACGCCCGCTCGGGCGAGATCGCGGGCGCGCTGGCGCTGCGCGGGATCGTCCCGGGCGACGTGGTGGCGCTGTACTCCACCCGCTCCTGGGAGCGCTGCGCCGCGGTGCTGGGCGCCTGGCGGGTGGGCGCCGGCGTGGTCTCGCTCGACCCGGAGCTGCCCGCGGCGCGGGCCGAGCGGATCGTGCGCGGCGCCGGCTGCACGCTGGTGCTGCGCGCCGACGAGCTGGCGCCGACCGGACTGGGCGCCGAGGAGGCCGCCTTCGGCGAGCTGCGCGCCGCGGCGCCGGCCGAGGTGGTGGACGGGCCGATCGGCTACGTCATCCCCACCTCGGGCTCGACCGGCGAGCCCAAGTCGGTGGCGGTGCCCCCGGTGGTGCTGGCCGACCTGGGTGACTGGCACGGCTGGCACTGGCAGCACGAGCAGCTCCCGCACACCCTGCACGCCGCCTCGATCGGCTTCGACGTGGTCTACGAGGACATGGTCGCCACCTGGCTGGCCGGCGCCACCCTGGTGGTGGTGGGCGACGACGAGCGGCGCGACCCGTTCGCGCTGATCGAGCTGGTCCGCGAGCACCGGGTGGCGCGGCTCTTCCTGCCGGTGGTGGGCCTGCACGGGCTGGCGATGGCGGCGGTGCTCGGCGAGGAGGAGCTGCCGAGCCTGCGCGAGATCGCGGTGGCCGGCGAGCGGCTGGTGATCAACGACGAGGTCCGGGAGTTCTGCGCGGCCGCCGGGGTCACCGTGGTCAACCAGTACGGTCCCAGCGAGACCCACGTGGTCACCCAGCACCGGCTCACCGCCGACCGGGCCGCGCAGTGGCCCGACCACCCGCCGATCGGCGCCGCGGTGGTCGGCGCCGAGCTGCTCTGCCTGGCGGACGGCGTGCTGCGCCCCTTCGAGGAGGGCGAGGAGGCCGAGCTGATGATCGCCGGTGACTGCGTGGCGCTCGGCTACCTGGGCGACGAGGCGCTGACCGCGGCCAAGTTCCGCACCCTGGCGCACCAGGACGGGGAGTCGCGGCGCTGCTACGCCAGCGGTGACCTGGTCCGCTTCGAGGGCGGCGAGTTCCACTTCCTGGCCCGGGTGGACGACCAGCTCAAGGTCAACGGCTACCGGGTCGAGCCGGGCGAGGTGGAGGCGGTGCTCAACGCGCTGCCCGGCGTGCGGCGGGCGGTGGTGGTCGGCGTCAGGGTCGCGAACTCCACCCGGCTCGCGGCGGCCTACACCCGGCCGCCCGGCGTGGCGCTGGAGGCGCACGAGCTGGCCGAGGCCTGCGCGGCGCAGCTGCCCGGGTACATGGTGCCCAAGCACTTCCACGAGCTGGACGAGCTGCCGGTCACCGCGAACGGCAAGGTCGACCGCGCCCGACTGCGCGAGATCTGGGCGCAGCAGCCCATCGGGAGCCAGGCATGACGGACCGTCAGATCGAGGAGACGCTCTGCGGGCTGCTCGCCGGCCTCTTCGGAGTGGAGCGCGTCGAGCCGCGGGAGAGCTTCGTGGGGCTCGGCGGGGACAGCATCATCGCCGTCCAGCTGGTCGGCGCCGCCCGCCGGGCGGGGCTGCGGATCACCGTGCGCGAGGTGCTCACCCAGCCGGACGTGGCGGCGCTGGCCGCCGTCGCCCAGCCGATGGCGCAGCGCGCCCAGGGCCCGCAGGACGGGGTCGGCACGATGCGGCCCACGCCGATCATGCACTGGCTGCGCGAGCGCGGCGGCCCGGCGGCGAGCTACTACCAGTTCACCGTGCTGCGCACGCCCGCCGAACTGACCCTCCCGCACGCCCACGCGGTGCTGCAGGCGGTGCTGGACCGGCACGACGTGCTGCGGCTGCGGCTGACCGAGCCGGCCGCCGATCCGCAGACCCTGCCCGTCGGCGCGGTGCGCGCCGAGCGGGTGCTCACCCACGTCGACGCGGCCGGGCTGGACGACGAGCAGTGCGCCGCGCTGGTCGAGCGCGAGGTGCACGCGGCCCGCGACCGGCTCGCGCCGGCCGAGGGCACCGTGGTGCAGGCGGTCTGGTTCGACGCCGGCGCGGGGCGGGCCGGGCGGCTCGCGCTGGTGATCAACCACCTGGTGGTGGACGGGATCTCCTGGCGGGTGCTGACCGGCGACCTGGCGCAGGCCTGGGCGGCGGTGGCGGCTGGCGGGGCGCCGCGGCTGGAGGCGGTGCCCACCTCGTTCCGCCGCTGGTCCCAGCTGCTCACCGCGGAGGCCGCCGCCGACCGGCGCACCGCCGAACTCCCGTACTGGCAGGAGGTGGTGCGCCCGGGCGGGCTCGGCTTCACGCAGCGCCCGCTGGACGCGGCCCGCGACCACGAGGACACCGCCCGGCACCTGGTGCTGACCCTGCCGACCGGCACGGCCGCGCCGCTGCTGACCTCGGCCGCCGAGCGGCTGGGCGCCGACGCCAACGAGGTGCTGCTCACCGCGCTGGCGCTGGCGCTGGCCGACTGGCTGCGGGTGGGCGCGGCGGCGGGTGCGGCGCCGGTCGGGGCGAGCGTCCTGGTCGAGCTGGAGGGCCACGGCCGTGAGGAGATCGTCGAGCAGGTCGACCTCTCGCGCACGGTCGGCTGGTTCACCACGCTCTACCCGGCCCGGTTCGAGCTGGCCGGGCTGGCCGGCGGCGTGCCGGCCACCGTGGGCCTGGCGCTGCGCCGGGTCAAGGAGGTGCTGCGCCGGATCCCCGACAAGGGGATCGGCTACGGCCTGTTGCGTCACCTGCACCCGGACGGCGAGCGGCTGGCCGCCCGCCCGGAGCTCGGCTTCAACTACCTGGGCCGCTTCCCGGTGGCCAGCGCCGCCGACTGGCAGCTGCTGCCCGAGTACGGTGCCCGGCTGGACGCCCCCGGGCCCGGCATGCCGATGGCGCACCCGGTGGAGCTCAACGCGATCACCCTGGAGACCGCCGACGGCCCGGTGCTGCATGCCGACTGGGCCTGGGCCGAGGGCGTGGTCGGCGAGGAGCAGGTGCGCGGGCTCGCCGAGAGCTGGTTCCGGCAGCTGGCGGCCCTGGTGGCCTACGCCGAGCAGCCCGCCGAGAGCGGTCCGGTCGCCGCCGACCTGACCCTCGCCTCGATCGACCAGGACGAGTTGGACGATCTCGCGGCCGCGCTCGAAGCGTTCTGAGGCCCGCCGCCCGCCCCTCGCCGCCCGCCCTCGCCGCCCCGCCGCCCGGGCGCCCGGTCCCCGATGCCGGGCGCCCGGTCCCGGCGGTCCGGCCCACCTCGGTCCGTCCGACCCCGACCCCGACCCCGACCCCGGTGCGCCCCGCCCCACCCCCTGACCGTCTCACCAGGAAGCGAACACCAGTCATGAAGACCAGCCAGCCCGCGGTCGAGGACATCCTGCCGCTCTCCCCGCTGCAGGAAGGCATGCTCTTCCACTCGGGGTTCGACCGGGAGTCCAAGCACCTCTACATCGCCCAGTTCACCGTCGACCTGGACGGCGAGCTCGACGCGGAGCGGCTGCGCGCCGCGGCCGAGGCGCTGCTGCGCCGGCACGCCAACCTGCGGGTGGCCTTCACCCACCGGCCCAGCGGCGAGCCGATCGCGGTGGTCCGCCGGGACATGCCGCTGGCCTGGCAGCAGCACGACCTGAGCGGGCTGGACGAGGCGGGCGCCGAGGCCGGCGCGGCCGAGCTGACCGAGCAGGACTGGGAGCGCGGGGTGGACGTCCAGCGCCCGCCGCTGCTGCGCTTCACGCTGATCACGCTCGGCCCCGGCCGGCACCGACTGCTGGTGACGGTCCATCACATCCTGCTGGACGGCTGGTCGTTCGCGCTGCTCTTCGGCGAGCTGTTCGCGCTCTACGGGCAGCACGGCGGCCCGGTGACGCTGCCCGCGGTGCGCCCCTACCGCGAGTACCTCGGCTGGCTGGCCCAGCGCGACCGGCCGGCCGCCGAGCGCGCCTGGGGGGCCGCGCTGGCGGGCGTCGGGGAGCCCAGCCGGCTCGTCGACACCGGCCAGGTCGCGCCCGGCGCCACGCCCGAGGACGTCGTGGTGCGGCTCGGTGCCGAGCGGACCGCGGCCCTGACCGACCGCGCCCGCGGCTGCAACCTGCTGCTCACCACGGTGATCCAGGGCGCCTGGGCGGTCCTGCTGGCCCGCGCCACCGGCCGCCAGGACGTGGTCTTCGGCTGCACGGTGAGCGGCCGTCCCGACGACCTGCCCGGCGCCGACCGGATGATCGGCATGCTGATCAACACCGTCCCGGTGCGGGCCGACCTCGCCGGTGCCGGCACGCTGCGCGAGCTCTGCGGCCGGCTGCAGGCGCAGCGCGCCGCCCTGCTGGACCACGACCACCTGGGCCTCACCGAGATCCAGCGCCTGGCCGGCTCGCCGACCGCGCTCTTCGACACCAACCTGGTGTTCGACAACTTCCCGATGAGCGACTACGCGCTGGACGTGCCCGGCGTCGACCTCGCCGTCGACATCGGCTTCCGCGACACCACGCACTTCCCGCTCACCCTGGTGGTCGAGCCCGGCGAGTGCCTCGAACTGCGCCTGAGCCACCACCCCGAGCTGCTCGACCGCGCCCGCGCGGCCGACCTCGGCGCCCGCCTCGCCCGCCTGCTGGAGCAGTGGAGCGAGGACCCGGACACCCCGCTCGCCGAGCTCGACCCGCTCGCCGACGACGACCGCCACCGGGTGCTGACCGCCTGGAACGACACCGCCGTCCACGACGAGCCCGCCACCCTGCCCGAGCTCTTCGAGGCGCAGGTGGCCCGCACCCCCGAGGCGACCGCGGTCCTCTTCGAGGGCCACCGGCTCAGCTACCGCGAGCTGGACGAGCGGGCCGGCCAGTTGGCCGCCGTGCTGGCCGCCCGCGGCATCGGCCCGGAGAGCCTGGTGGCCGTCGCGCTGCCCCGCTCGGTGGAGCTGATCGTCGCGCTGTACGGCGTCGTCAAGGCCGGCGCCGCCTACCTGCCGGTCGACCTCGGCCAGCCGGCCGCGCGGATCGAGGGCCTGCTGACGGACGCGGCCCCGGCCCTGCTGCTCACCGACTCCGAGCACGTGACGGCGCTGCCGGCGGTGCCCGCGCTGCTGCTGGACCGCCCGCTGCCGACCGCCGGGCCCAAGGCGCCGGGCCGGGTGCCCGGGCGCACCGAGCTCGCCGGGCGGCACCCCGCCTACCTGATCTTCACCTCCGGCTCCACCGGCCGTCCCAAGGGCGTCCTGGTGCCGCAGGAGGGCATCGTCAACCGGCTGCGCTGGATGCAGCGCGCCTACCCGCTGGGCGCCGGGGACCGGGTGCTGCAGAAGACGCCGTGCGGATTCGACGTCTCGGTCTGGGAGTTCTTCTGGCCGCTGGCGGTCGGCGCCGCCCTGGTGGTGGCCCGCCCCGGCGGGCACCAGGACCCGGCCTACCTGGCCGAGCTGATCCGGCGCGAGCGGGTCACCACCGCGCACTTCGTGCCCTCGATGCTCGACGCCTACCTCCAGGAGCCCGCCGCCGCCGTCGCGAGCCCGCTGCGCCGGGTGATCTGCAGCGGCGAGGCACTCGCGCTGCCGACCCAGAGCGCCTTTTTCGCCGCCCTGCCCGACACCGAACTGCACAACCTCTACGGCCCCACCGAGGCCTCCGTCGACGTCACCCGCTGGGCCTGCCGGCCCGACCCGGCGGCCACCGGTGTGCCGATCGGCCGCCCGACGGCCAACACCCGCACCTACGTGCTGGACGGCCTGCTGCGCCCGGTCGCGCCGGGCGTCGCGGGCGAGCTCTACCTGGCCGGGGTGCAGCTGGCCCGCGGCTACCTCGGCCGTCCGGCGCTGACCGCCGAACGGTTCGTGGCCTGCCCCTTCGAGCCCGGCGCGCGGATGTACCGCACCGGCGACCTGGCGCGCTGGAGCGCCGGCGGGGTGCTGGAGTACCTCGGGCGGACCGACGACCAGGTGAAGATCCGCGGCTTCCGGATCGAGCTGGGCGAGGTCCAGGCCGCCGCGGCGCGACTGCCCGGGGTCGCGCAGGCCGCCGTGGTGGTCCGCGAGGACCGCCCCGGTGACCGCCGCCTGGTCGGCTACCTGGTGCCCGCCCCCGGCGCCGCCACCGGCCCGGCCCCGCTGGCCGGCGACGGGCCACTGGGCGTGCCCGCCGTGCGCGCCTTCCTCGCCGAGCGGCTGCCCGGCCACGCGGTGCCCACCGCCTTCGTCGCGCTGCCCGCGCTGCCGCGCACGAGCACCGGCAAGGTCGACCGGCGCGCCCTGCCCGACCCCGGCGAACTGCCCGGTCAACGTGCCGGCCGGCGTGCCGCGTCCGGGCCGATCGAGGAGATCCTGGTGGAGATCTGGACCGAGGTGCTCGGCGCCGAACCCGGCGTCGACGACGACTTCTTCGCGATCGGCGGGCCGTCCCTCCTGGCCGACGCGGTGTCTGCCCCGCGCCGGGACCGCTTCGAGATCCCCTTCCCGGTACGGGTGTTGTTCGACGAGCCGACCATCGCGGCGCTGGCCGGTGCCGTCGAGAAGGCGATCGTCGAGGACCTGGGATGACCACACTGGAAGAGCGCCTGGCGCAGCGGGTCGCCCGCGCCAAGGCCCGCAAGCCCACCGCTGGGCCGGCCTTCGCACCCCGGCCGGCCGGGGTGACGCCGCTGTCCGCCACCCAACGGCGGCTGTGGTTCCTGCACCGCTGGGCCCCGGACAGCGCCGCCTACACCATCCCGGTCGCCTGGCGGCTGCGCGGTCCGCTCGACCCCGGGCGGCTCGCCGGCGCGCTGAGCGCCGTCGTGGCGCGGCACGAGATCCTGCGCACCCGCTACCTCGCCGACGGCGGCGAACCGAGTGCCGTGGTGGACGCCCCGGCGCCCGTCGCGCTGCCGGTCCACGAGGTGCCGGGCGGCCCCGAGGGCCTGGCGGCGGCCCTGCGGCGCGCGGTCGCCGAGCCCTTCGCCCTCGACCTGCGCCCGCCGCTGGGCGCCGAACTGCTGCGGCTGGGCCACGACGACCACGTCCTGGTGGTCTGCCTGCACCACATCGCCGGCGACGGCTGGTCGCTGCGGCTGCTGGCGGCCGACCTGGCCGCCGCCTGGCAGCACGGTGGCCCGCTGCCGCCCGCCGTCGGGTACGCCGATGTCACCCACGCCCGGCTCGGTGTCAGCCACGAGGCCGAACTCGCCTACTGGAAGCAGCGGTTGGACGGCGCGCCGACCGTCCTGGAGCTGCCCGCCGACCGGCCCCGGCGCGCGCTCGACGACGACGCCGGTGCGGCGCTGCGCTTCACCCTGGACGAGCCGACCACCGCCGCGCTGCGGGGGCTCGCCGCCACGACCGGCTGCACGACCTTCATGGTCCTGCTGGCCGCCTTCCAGGCCCTGTGCGCCCGCTACGCCGGTGTGGACGACGTCCTGGTCGGCACCCCGGTGGCGGGCCGGGACGAGGTGCCTGAGGTCTTCGGCTGCTTCCTGGACACCATCGTGCTGCGCGGCCGCTTCCCACACGGCGTGACCGGGCGCCAACTGCTCGCCACGGTCCGCGAGTCGGTGCTGGCCGACACCGCCCACAGTGCGTTGCCCTTCGACCGGCTGGTCGCCTCCTCCCCCCGGCAGGTCGGCCACCACCCGCTCTACCAGGTGCAGTTGGTGGCCACCCACGTGCCGCGGGTGCCGCTGCGGCTGGACGGGCTGAGCGTCGCCTGGCAGGACGTCGAACCGCGCACGGCCAAGGTCGACCTCAGCCTCTTCGCCGAGGACCTGGGCGGCGCCACCGTCGAGGTCACCGCCGTCTACCGCACCGCCCTCTTCGAGCGCGCGAGCATCGAGCGCTTCGCCGGCCACTACGGCCGGCTGCTCGCGGCCCTGGCCGCCGACCCGGCCGCCGCCGTCGACCGGCTCCCGATCCTGGGGCCCGAGGAGCTGCCGGCCGCCGGCCCGCGGTGGCAGCCCGCCCCGGGCACGGTGCTGGACCGCTTCGACCACTGGGTCCGCACGCACCCCGAGCGCCCCGCCGTCCGGGCGCCCGACGGCACCCTGGACTACGCCGAACTCGACCGGGCGGCTCGCACCCTGGCCGAGCGGCTGCGCGGCGCCGCGGTGGTGGCCGTCGACGCCACGCCCGGGACGGGCTTCCTCGTCGCGGTCCTGGCCTGCTGGCTGGCCGGCGCGGCGTATCTGCCGATCGACCCCGCGCTGCCGGCGGCCCGGCGGCAGGAGCTGCTCGCCTCGGCCGGCGCGGCCCTGCTGGTCTCCGGGCCCGCCGACGGCCTCGCGGTGCGCCGGGTCGGCGCCGACGGCGACGCGGACCCGGGCCTGGCGTACGTGATGTTCACCTCCGGCTCCACGGGGCGCCCCAAGGGCGTCGCGGTGGGCCACGACAGCCTCGCCGCCTACCTGGCCGCCGTCACCCCCGTCCTCACCCCCGAAGCCCCCGACGGCCCCGATAACCCAGGCGCCACCGCCACCGCCACCGCCCCCGCCGCCCCCGAGACCTCCGCCACCGCCGAGCAGTACGCCGTCTGCTCCACCCTCGCCGCCGACCTCGGCCACACCATGCTGTTCGGCGCGCTCTGGGCCGGCGGCACCGTCCGGTTGCTCGATCCCGCGCTGGCGCTCGCCGCCGACGCGCTGGCCGCCCACCTCGCCGAGCAGCCCGTCGACCTGCTCAAACTCGTTCCCTCCCAGCTCGCCGCGCTGCTCACCGCCGACCGTCCGGCCGACCTGCTGCCGCGGCGCTGCCTGGTGCTCGGGGGCGAGGCCGTCGGCTGGGAGCTGGTCGACCGGATCACCGCGCTGCGCCCGGGCCTGCGGATCGTCAACCACTACGGCCCCACCGAGACCACGGTCGGGGTGCTCACCCACGTCCTGTCCCAGGCCCCGCCGGCCGGGCGGGCGCCCGCGCCGCCGCTGGGCCGACCGCTCGCGCACGTCGAGGCCCGGATCCTGGACCGGCACGGCGAGATGGTCCCGCTCGGCGTCCCCGGTGAGCTGTGGATCGGCGGGGCGGCCGTCGCGCGCGGCTACCTGGGCGACCCCGGGCGCACCGCCGAACGCTTCGTCAACGCCCCGGGCGCCGGCACCCTCGAGTTCCTGGGCCGCGCGGACCGGCAGGTCAAGCTGCGGGGCTTCCGGGTGGAGCTCGGCGAGGTGGAGGCCGCGGTGCGCGCCGAGCCCGGCATCACCGACGCCGCCGTGCTCGCCACCGACGGTCGGTTGATCGCCTATCCGGTGGCGACCGGCCCCGAGGCCCTGGAGCAACTGGCCGAGCGGCTCGCCGCCCGGTTGCCCGCCCACCTGGTGCCGGCCGTCCTGGTGCCGCTGGAGGCGCTGCCGCTGACCGCCAACGGCAAGCTCGACCGGGCGGCGCTGGCCGCGGCCCCGGCCCCCGAGGCCTCCGGGCGCCCGCCCGCCGGTCGACTGGAACGCGCGGTCGCCGCCGTCTTCACCGACCTGCTCGGCGTGCCGGTGACCGACGCCGACGACGACTTCTTCGCGCTCGGCGGCCACTCCCTGCTCGCCACCCGCGCGGTCTCCCGACTGCGCCGCGACCTGGGCACCGCGCTGCCGTTGCCGGTCCTGTTCGCCCACCCCACGGTGGCCGGCCTGGCCCGCCACCTCGCCGCCCTGCGCGCCGACGCCGACGGCCACCCACCCCTGCGCGCCGCCACCGTTGCCGCCCTCGCGCCGCTGCGCCCCGGCAGCGCGGTGACGGTCTCCTACGCCCAGCAGCGGCTCTGGTTCCTCGACCAGGTCACCCCGGGCAACCCCGCCTACAACCTCCCCTACGTGCTGCGCCTGGACGGCGACCTGGACCCCGTCGCGCTGGCCGCCGCGCTGACGGCGGTGGTGGCCCGCCACGACGCGCTGCGCACCGTCTTCCCCGCCCTCGACGGCGCCCCGGCTCCCCGGGTGCAGGCGCCCGCACCCGTCCCGCTGCCGGTCGCCGACCTGCGCGGCGCCACCGACGAGCGGGTCCGCGCCGAGATCGACGCCGAGTTCCGGCACGGCTTCGACCTGGCGGCCGGCCCGCTGCTGCGGACCCGGCTGCTGCACGTCGAGGACCGGGCGCACCTGCTGCTGCTGACCTTCCACCACATCGTCTTCGACGGCTGGTCGTACGCCCTGTTCGCCGACGAGGTCGGCTCCGCGTACTCGGGCGGCCCGCTGCCGGTGCCCGAGCTGCAGTACGCCGACCACGCGAGGTGGCAGCGCGGCGTGGAGCACGCCGAGGGCCTGGCGCTCTGGCGCGAGCTGCTGCGCGGTGCCCCGCCCTGGCTGGAACTGCCGGCCGACCGTCCACGTCCGCCGCGCCCGAGCCACACCGGCGGCGCCGTCACGGTGACCGTCCCCGCGCAGGTGTCCCAGCCGCTGCTGGCCACGGGCCGGGCGGAGGGCGCCACCGCCTTCATGACGCTGTTCGCCGCCTACCAGGTGCTGCTCGCCCGGTACGCCGGCACCGACGACCTGGTGGTCGGGGTCCCGGTGGCCGGTCGCCACCACCCGGACGCCGACGCGCTGATCGGCTTCTTCGTCAACATGCTGGCGCTGCGCGGTCGTCCGCGCCCCGAGCTGACCTTCCGCGAGCACCTGCGGAAGGTCCGGGACACCTGTGTGGCGGCCTTCGGCCACGCCGACGTGCCGTTCGAGCACCTGGTCGAGCAGCTCGCCCCGGTCCGTGACCCCGCCCGCACCCCGCTCTTCTCCACCATGTTCGCCCTGCAGAACATGCCCGCCCCCGCCTGGCGGCTGCCCGGCCTGAGCGCCACGCCGGTGCAGGGCCCCACCGGGGTCGCCAAGTTCGACCTCTCGCTGATCCTGGTCGAGCACCCCGAGGGTCTGACGGGCGCGCTGGAGTACAGCGCGGACGTGCTGGCGCCCGCGACCGCCGAGCGCCTGGCGGGCTACCTGGTCACCCTGCTGGGGGCGATCGCCGCCGACCCCGACACCGCACTGGCCGACCTGCCGCTCGCGGGGCCCGCCGAAGCGCACCGGGTGCTGACCGAGTGGAACGACACCGCCGCCGACCTGCCCACCGCCACCGTGCCCGAGCAGATCGCCGCCCACGCGTCCCGCACCCCGCACGCCCTCGCGGTCAGCGACGGCACCCACACCCTGGACTACGCCGAACTCGACCGGCAGGCCGACCGGTTGGCCCACACCCTGGTCGCCCACGGCATCGGGCCCGAGAGCGTGGTCGGCGTCGCGGCCGGCCGCACCACCCGGTGGGCGGACGCGCTGCTGGCCGTGCTGCGGGCCGGCGGCCGGTACCTGCCGCTCGACCCCGACTACCCCGCCGAGCGGCTGCGCCACATGCTCACCGACTCCGGCGCGGCCGCCCTGCTCACCGACGACGGCACGCCCCTGCCCGGCGTCCCCTTCGACGGCCCGGTGCTGGCGCTGCCCACCGCCCACCCCGGCCCGACGGTGGCCGCGGGCCCGCCGCCCGCCACCGGCCCGCTGCCGGCGCCCGATCCCGACCGCACGGCCTACCTGATCTACACCTCCGGCTCCACCGGCCGCCCCAAGGGCGTCGCCGTCCCGCACCGCGCGCTCGCCAACCTGCTCGGCGGCATCCGCCGCGCGCTGGGCGACTTCGGCCCCGACGACGTCCTGCTGGCCATCACCACCCTCTCCTTCGACATCGCGGGCCTGGAGCTGTGGCTGCCGCTGGTGACCGGCGCCCGGGTCGAGATCGCGGACCGCACCACCGTGCGCGACGGTGCCGCGCTGGCCCGCCGGATCGCCGCCGGCGGCGCCACCTGCCTACAGGCCACGCCCGCGACCTGGCGCCTGCTGCTGGAGGCCGGCTGGGGCGGTGACCCGCGGCTCACCGCCCTGTGCGGGGGAGAGGCCCTGCCCACCGACCTCGCCGCCGCGCTGCGCCCGCGGGTCGCGGCCCTGTGGAACCTCTACGGCCCCACCGAGGCGACCATCTGGGCCACCGCCCGGCGGATCGAGGACGACGGCGAGATCACGGTGGGCCGCCCGCTGGCCAACACCACCGCGTACGTCCTGGACGACCGGTTGCGGCCGGTGCCGATCGGCGCGGTCGGCCAGCTCCACCTCGGTGGCGCCGGCCTCGCCCACGGCTACCACCGCCGGCCCGACCTGACCGCCGCCGCCTTCCTGCCCAACCCCTTCGGGCCCGGCCGCCTCTACCGCACCGGCGACCTGGCCCGGTACCGCGCGGACGGCCAACTCCTGCTGCTGGGACGGGCGGACGGCCAGATCAAGCTGCGCGGCCACCGGATCGAGACCGGCGAGATCGAGGCCGTCCTCGCCGAGCACCCCGACATCCGCCGCGCGGCCGTCGTGCTGCGCCCCGACCGGGCGGGCGAGCCGCAGCTGGTCGGCTTCCTGGTCACGACCCGGCCCCTGGACCCGGTGGAGGCCAGGGCCTGGCTGCGCGGGCGGCTGCCGGCCCACCTGGTGCCCGATCGGCTGGCCACCGTCGACGAGCTGCCGCTCAGCCCCGCCGGCAAGGTCGACCGCGCCGCACTGCCGGCCCTGTCCGAGCTGCCCGCACCGGGTACTCCGGGCGACCGGTCACCCGCCGACCCGGCCGCCTTCCCCACCAGCCCGGCCGAGGCGCTGGTGGCCGGCGTCTTCCAGGACGTGCTGGAGCGGCCGGTCGGCCTCGACGAGGACTTCTTCGCCGCCGGCGGCGACTCGATGCGCGCCATCCGGGCGGTGGGCCGGATCGACCCCGAGCTCTCCGTCCTGGACCTGTTCACCCACCCCACCGCCCGGGCGCTGGCCGCCCGCACCGCCGGACCGGGCCGGGCCGCCGACCTGGTCCACCGGCTGACCGGCATCGGCGCCGAAGCGGCCGAGGTCACCGTGCTGGCCGTCCCGTTCGGCGGCGCCGGCGCGATCGTCTACCGCGACCTCGCCGCCCGGCTGCCCGCCACCTGGGCGCTCTACGCCCTCCAACCGCCGGGCCGCGACCTCGCCCACCCGGACGAGGACGCCGAGCCGATCGCCACCCTCGCCCGGCGCTGCGCGGAGCGGATCCTGCGCGAGCGGCCCGGCCCGCTGGTGCTCTACGGCCACTGCGTGGGGGCCGCGCTGGCCACCGCCCTGGAGGCCGAGCTGCGCGCGGCCGGCCACCCGGTGCTCGGGCTGGTCGTCGGCGCGGCCTTCCCGACCGCCGAACTGCCGGGCCCACTGGGCCGGTTGGCCCGCCTGGCGCCCGGCCGCCGGCAGTCCGACCGGGCGCTCACCGACGCCCTGCGCACGCTGGGAGGCCTGGCCGAGGACCTCCCCGAGCCCGAACGGCGGCTGGTGGCCGCCGCGGTGCGGCACGACGCCGTCGAGGCCGAACGCTTCTACGGCGCCCCCGCCGCGGCCGTTGCGGGCGCCCCCGCCACAGTCCCCGGCGCCGCCCCCGCCCCGGTGCTGGTGGTGGTCGGCGAACGCGACCGGGTCACCGAGTTCCACCACGAACGCGCCCACGAGTGGGCCGCCTACGGCTCCACCGTGGACACCGCCGTGGTCCCCGGCGCCGGCCACTTCTTCCAACGCGAACCGGCCCTGGCCGAACTGCTGCGCGAACGCGTCGAGCGCTGGCGGCGCGGCCAGCGCCCGGCCCCACCCCCCGAGGTGCCGCCGCCGGCCCGGCTCACCGCCTTCCTCACCGTCACCCTGGGCCAGCTGGTCTCGCTGGTCGGCACCGGACTGTCCACCTTCGCACTGGGCCTGTGGGCCTACCGCACCACCGGCGCCGTCACCGCCTTCGCCGCGATCGCCGCCTTCGCGCTGCTCCCGGCGATCCTGGCCGCCCCCGTGGCGGGCGCCGTCGCCGACCGCTACGACCGGCGCCGGGTGATGATCGGCTGCGACCTCGCCGCCCTGGGGGCGGCGGTGGCCGCCGCCGGCCTGCTCAGCGCCGGCTCGCTGCACCTGTGGCAGCTGTACGCGGTGGTCATCGTCGGCGCCCTCGCCACCGCCTTCCGACAACCCGCCTACCTGGCGGCCGTCACCCAGCTCACCCCCAAGCGCTACCTGGGCCAGGCCAACGGGGTGGTCGGGCTGGGCACCGCCACCGGCACCCTGTTCGCCCAACTCCTCGGCGGTGCGATGGCGGTGGCCTTCGGACTGGCCACCGTGGTGTGGCTGGACGTGGTCTCGTTCGCCCTCTCGCTCGGCACCCTGCTGGCGGTCCGCTTCCCCGACCTCGGCTTCGTGCGCCGCCAGGGGCCACTGCTGCGCGAGATCACCGAGGGCTGGCGCTTCCTGGCCCGCCGCCGCGGTCTGATCGCCCTCGCCGTCTTCTTCGCCGTCGCCAACGCGCTCGGCGGCGTGGTGACGGTCCTGGTCACCCCGCTGGTGCTGGCCTTCGGCTCACCCGCCACCCTCGGCGTGGTGCTCGCGGCCCAGGGCGCCGGACTGCTGGCGGGCAGCACGCTGATGGCGGTCTGGGGCGGCACCCGCCGCCGGGCCGCCGGCATGATCGCCTTCGTCGCCCTGTTCGCCGCCTCGGCAGTGGTGATCGGCCTGCGCCCGACCGCGGTCTTCCCGGCGCTCGGGATGTTCGGCATCGGTCTCTGCGCGGCGCTGATCAACGCGCACTGGCTGGCGCTGGTCCAGCTGAAGGTCGGCCTGGACCTCCAGGGCCGGGTGCTCGCCACCTGCCTGATGCTGGCCCGGCTGGTGATGCCACTGGGCTACCTGGTCAGCGGCCCGCTCACCGACCACGTCTTCGAACCGATGCTGCGCCATCCCGGCACCCTCCTGGGCACCCTGATCGGCACCGGCCACGGGCGCGGGATGGCCGCCGTCGTCATCCTCACCGGGCTGGCCGCGCTGGCCTGGACCGCCGCCGGCTACGCCTACCGGCCGCTGCGCGAGGCGGACGACTCACTTCCGGACCCCGGGCCGTCGAGCGACGCCGTCCCGGCCGACCCGCGGGACTCCTGATGCTCACCCATCCCACCAGAGCCGACCTCTTCCTGCTGACCGCGGCCGACCTGGAGGCACCGGGCGCCGGCGACGAGCTCCCGGCGGCCGCCGCGGCACACACCGAAGCGCTGCGCTCCGTCCTCGACTGGGCCCGGGCCTACCTGACCGAGCCGCACCCCGAGCTCGGCCGCACCGGCCCGGTCTGCCCGTTCGTCGGGGTCTCGCTGCGCGACCAGCGCTTCCACCTGGCGGTCCGTCCCGGCCTGCCGGACGGCCGGGATCCGGTGGTGGAGGCCGTCGCGCTGCACCGGGAGTGGTTCCTGCTGCTGGCCCCGCCCGGCGCCGCCCGCTCGCAGTCCACCACCATCCTGATCGTCTTCCCCGACCTGCCCACCAGCCAGGCACCCGAGCTGATCGACCGCACCCAGTTGGAGCTGAAGACCGCCTTCGTCGAGGAGGGACTGATGCTGGGCCAGTTCCACGACCTCCCGCCGCAGCAACCGGGCCTGTGGAACCCGCACTTCCGCCCGCTGCGCAGCCCGCTGCCGATGCTGGTGATCCGCCACATGGTCCCCACCGACCTCCCCTTCCTCCTGGAGGACCCCCGCCACCACGCCGCCTACCACCGCCTGTTCGGCGACCGCGCCCAGCCGGCCCGCCGCACGGTGCCCTCCTGACGCCCGCCGCCGCCGCGGGTGAGGCCGGTACTCCGGCGGCACCCGCTCGGCTCGCACCCCCGGGAGAGGGCACCTACGGTGAACGAGCCGGTACTCTCCGGCACTGGAAGGAGCGAATCGTGATCACAGCGCGTGACATCATGCACAGTGGGGCCCAGTGCGTCGACGCCAGCGAGACCCTGATGACGGCCGCCAAGATGATGCGGGACAAGGGCGTCGGTGCTCTCCCCATCTGCGGGCCGGACAAGAAGCTCAAGGGCATCATCACGGATCGTGACATCGTCACCCGATGTCTCGCCGAGGGCAAGGACCCGTCGACCATGACGGCGATGGAGCTGGGCGGCCATCTGCACTGCGTGCGCGCCGAGGACGACATGGACACGGTGCTCAAGAAGATGGAGCAGCACCAGATCCGCCGCATGCCGGTGATCGACGACGGCAAGCTGGTCGGCATGATCACCGAGAAGGACCTGGCCGACGCCCACAAGATGGCCAAGGGCCTCAGTGACAAGCAGATCATCGAGTTCATGGACAGCATGTTCGTCACCCACTGACGCACACCTGCGGGCGGCGGTGGTGGAGCGGTGTCCGTACCCGGTGCGGGCGCCCGCCACCGCCGCCCCTGGCGCGCGCGGTGGCCCAGCGTGGCATCGAGGACCGCGCGGACGGCGGGGCCTACCGTCGTCGAGGGGGCCCGAGGAGACCTGCGAGCGGGAGGCAGCCGTGCCGGAGCAGAAGATCACCACCTTCCTGTGGTTCGACGACCAGGCCGAGGAGGCGACGCGGTTCTACACCTCGCTCTTCCCGGACTCGCGGATCGTCGAGGTGCAGCGCTACGGCCAGGCCGGCCCCGGCGAAGCGGGCTCGGTGATGACCGTGACGTTCGAACTCGCCGGCCAGCGTTACGTCGCGCTCAACGGCGGCCCACTCTTCCCGTTCACCGAGGCGATCTCTCCAGGTCACCTGCGACGACCAGGCGGAGGTCGACCGGCTCTGGGCGGCCCTCACCGAGGGCGGGCAGGAGAGCGACTGCGGCTGGCTCAAGGACCGGTACGGGCTGTCCTGGCAGATCACCCCCCGGCGGCTGATGGAACTGCTCGGCGACCCGGACCCGGTCAGGGCCGAGCGGGCGATGCGGGCGATGCTGCGGATGAGGAAGATCGACATCCAGGCACTGGAAGAAGCCCACGCCGACGGCGGCGGCTGACCCGGATCCGCGGTCCGCGACGGATCGGCGGGGTGCCCGACCACGTACGCGCGGCCGTACGCGCACGCCGTCGAGCACCCCGGTACCGCGGGGCCGATCCGGTTCAGCAACCGCCGGAGTGGGTCGCCTGGCCGGGGACGGGGGATCCGGCCCTGCGGGCGTGCAGGACGGTGGCGTCCAGGGGCAGGGACGCGGTGTCCACCAGGGTGAGGCCCGCATCGGCGAGCAGGCGGGCGTAGTGGTCGGCGTGGCGTTCGCGACCGCCGACGTTGCACCGCATGTGCAGGTCCCAGGCGGTGGCCAGCGACGGCGAGTCGTCGGTGGGCAGGAGGCGCTCCACCACCAGCAGGTCGGCGTGGGCGGGCATCGCGCGGGCGCAGTGCCGCAGGATCTCCCGGCACCGGTCGTCGTCCCAGTCGTGCAGGATCCGGGAGAGCAGGTAGAGGTCCCCGCCCGCCGGCACGTCGGCGAAGTCGCCCGCCACGTACGTGCAGCGGTCGCCGTGCCCGGCCGCCTCCAGGCTGCGGCGGGCGGCCTCGACGGCGTGCGGGCGCTCCAGCAGCACGCCCCGCAGCCCGGGATGGGCGGTGAGGAGGCGGCCGAGCAACTCCCCGTTCCCGCCCGCGACGTCGACCACCGTGCCGGGATCGGGCGCCCGGCCGGCGGAGGTGACCGCGGGGTGGGCGGTGAGCGGCTCGAACATCCGCGAACTGGCGGCCATCGACTCGTCGAAGAGCGCGGCGAGCCGGGGGTCGCGGGCGAAGTGGTCGAAGTGGTTGGCGCCGTGCAGGTGGTCGAAGGCGACCTCGCCGGTGCGCACGGTGTGCCCGAGGGCGGCGAAGGAGTGGTAGAACGGGCCGCCGTAGAGCAGGGCGAGCGGACGCATCGAGGCCGGCACGTCGGTGCGCAGCAGGGCGCCGATCTCGGTGAGCCGGTAGCCTGCGCCGTCGCCGTCGGCCGCCACCACGTCGAGCATCGCGAGGTAGCGCAGCAGGCAGGCCAGCGTGTCCGGGTCGGCGCCGACCGCCCGGGCCAGGGCCGGTGCGCCGAGCGCGGTGTGGGTGTCGAGGGCGTCGGGCAGCCGGAGTTCGGCGCAGACGGCCAGCGCCTGGGTGGTCCACGCGCCGGTCAGCAGGCGCAGGAGCGTTTCGGCAGGCCGGCCGGCCCGGTGCCGGGCCAGGTGCGCGGCCAGGACGTCGGGGTGCTCACCGGGGGCGTAGAGCTCCAGCCGTCGGTAGCCGGCCTTGGAGCCGGTGGGCGCGGTGAAGTAGAGGACGGTGCCGTCCTCGTGCGGGTTGTAGCCGCCGCCGTCCGCGCCGGCGCCGTGCCGGGTCAGCAGCGCGCACAGGCCGCGCAGCACCAGCGGGTCGGGCTGTTCGACCTCCAGGGCCAGGTGGGCCTCGTGGTCGTGGGCCCGCTCGTGCCCGGCCAGGTCGGTGAGGTCCGAGCCCGGCGGGGCGGTCAGGGTGAACAACTCGACCGTGCGGTCCGTGCCGGCCACCCGCGGGCGCAGGATCCGCACGTCCAGCTGCGCCGGGTCGCGCCCGTGGCGGGCGGCCAGGCGGTCGCGGACGACCACGCTGGGGCGCGCCGTCACCTCGGCGGGCAGCCCGGCGTCGGTGAGCAGGGCGCGCAGGGCCTCGGGAGAGGGCGGGAAGACGAGCAGGGCGGCGTGCGAGAGCCGGCAGCGCTCCACCAGGGCGCGCAGTTCGAGGGCGTCGAGCCCGGGGAGCAGGAGGGGCAGCAGGCTGGCGGTGTCCTGCTCGCGGACGAAGCCGACCGTCTCGGTTAACCGGTCCAGGTCGGTGGGGTGGGTGGTGATGGTCATGGTGAGGTGTCCTCATTTCCTGGGTGGTGCGGTGGATCCGGGCATGGCGGTGCCACCCGGTGGGCGGTGCCCCGCGGTGGGCGGTGCCCCGTGGTCAGTGGTGCCGGGGGAAACGGTTCTTCGGACGGGGGAGGAGCCTCAGACGCCGACGTAGTGCTCGGCGAACCAGTCCTGGTGACTGCGCGAGGTGCGCAGGGAGTCCAGGCGCGAACGCCGCAGGGCCTCCTGGAAGGGGGCACCGGGTTCGTGGACGGGCGCGGGGTGCAGCAGGCGGACCATCCAGTGCGAGAACTCCTGCGCGCGCCAGACGTGTCGCAGGCAGCGCTGCGAGTACGTCGCGAGGGCCTCGCCGTCGCCGTGCAGCAGGTCCGCGACGAGGGCCTCGGCCAGCAGCTCCGCCTCCAGGACGGCGAGGTTGGCCCCCTTGGCGGCGGACGGGCTGAGCAGGCTCGCCGCGTCGCCGGCGAGCAGGAGCGAGCCGTGACGCAGCGGCTCCAGCACGTCGGACTCCAGGTCGACCACGGCGCGCTGGACGATCGGGCCCCGGTGCAGCGCGCCGTGCTCGGCGCTGCGCATCCGCAGCTCCAGCTCCTCCCAGATCCGGTCCTCGGACCAGTCCTCGGCCGACGTGCCGCGCTCGGTCTGGAGGTAGTAGCGGGTGATGGCCGGGGTGCGCGCCATGTGCCCGGCGAAGCCCCGCCGGTGGACCGCGTAGCCGACGGCGTCCAGGCTCGGCGGGGCCTCGGCGAGCAGACCCAGCCAGGAGACGCCGTGGTCGTGCCGGTGGTGGCGGACGCTGCCGGGCGGCAGCGAGCGGCGGGCCGCGCCGTGCCGCCCGTCGCAGCCGGCCACGTACCGGGCCTGCCAACCCTGCGGGCGGCCGTCGGGCTCGCGCACCGTGACGCGCGGGCGGCTGCCGTCGGCGTCGAGGACGGCCAGCGCCTCGCTGTCGAAGAGCACCCGCCCGCCGATGCCCTGATAGTGCGTCAACAGGTCCTCCACCAGGAGGTGTTGCGGGTAGACCGTGTGCCGCTCGCCCCGGCCGAGGGAGCCGTAGTCCAGCCGGAAGCTGCCGTCCTCGGTGCGGAACTCGCAGACCGCGTGCTGCCGGCCGTGCCGGCGCAGGCCCTCGGCGAGGCCGTGGCGCTCCAGGATCCGTACGGTGTGGGCGGCCAGGAAACCGGCCCGGGGTCTGGCCGCCAGCTGGGCCCGGGGAGCGCGTTCGAGGATGACGCAGTCCACGCCGGCCGCGTGCAGCAGGTTGCCCAGCACCAGCCCGGCGGGCCCGGCTCCGAGGATGACCACGTCAGCCTGATGGCGTACAGCTCGGATGATCCGACTCTCCGTCATGGATGTGGATCATAGGCAGTCCGCGAGCCGGCGATCGGAGAAATTCACCCGTATGCCCGGATCGCGCCGGTGTTTGCGGACCGCGGGCCCCGCCGCCCCGGCCGCCGACTGCCCTTCCACCACCCCGCGATGGGGAGTCCCGCCGGGCACCCCACCGCCTCGCACCCGTTTGCCGTACCGTGACGGACGACGAAGTGGAGGTCGACATGAGTGCCCAGCCCGAGCACCTTCCCGTCCCGCCGCCGGCCCCGGCCGCCGCCGCCCGGCTGCTCACCCGCATCCGCGCCGAGCGGCCCGAGCGCTGCGCCCGCTGGCTGCCGGCGTTCGAACGGGACTGGGCCAAGGCCCTGGAGGACTCCCGCCAGACCTACGACCTCACCCCCCTGCACGAGGTCGTGCGCAGCTGGCAGGCCCGGCTGGACACCGCGCCGGCGGTCGACGCCTTCGTCGCCGGCGGCCTGGACGACGAGGACGGCATCGACCTGGAGCAGGTCATCGGGACCCGCCGGTGACTGCCCGGCCCTGGCCCACCCGCCTGTCGCCGCAGGCCGCCAAGACCCTGTCCGCCCTGCCGCAACCGGCCCGGGAGCTGGTCCGCGACGTCCTGGACATCGCCGCCCGCACCCCGTGGGGATGGCCGCAGTGGGACTCCACCGACCTCGACGGCGAGGACGTGCGCTGCGCCTCGGTCGGTCCCCTGACGGTGGTGTACCTGGTCAACCGCGGCGCCGAACGCCTGCACGTCATCGACGTCGTCTGGCTCGGCTGACCCGCGTCCGACCGGTCAGCCGGTCAGCCCCGGGACGATTTCGGCGCCCGGGAGTCGTGCCAGCGCCCAGCCGGGGAGGATGAGTTTGCCGCGGCGCCGTCCACTGCCGACGAGGACGAACGGCGCCTCGACCACGGCCGCGTCGATGAGCAGGGGCCAGGCGGCGGGCAGGCCGACGGGGGTGATGCCCCCGTACTCCATCCCGCTCTCGGCGACCGCGGTCTCCAGCGGGGCGAACGAGGCCTTGCGCGAGCCGAGGTGCCGGCGGACGGCGGAGTTCACGTCCACCCGGGTGTCGGCGAGGGCGAGGCAGGCGGCGAGCGTGGTGTGCCCACCGCGCTTGGCGGCGACCACGACGCAGTTCGCGGACGCGTCCAGTGGGACCTCGTACGCCTCGGCGAAGGTGGCGGTGTCGGCCTTGGCGGGATCGGTGTCCACATAGAGGACGGCTCCGGCCGCCTCGCTCGCGTCCCAGCTCCGCAGGGCGTAGGCCACGGGCGCGGCGAGGTCCGCGCAGACGTCGAGCGCGAGCCGGGCCGTGGCGAAGTTGCCGAAAGGGGCGGGCACATGGGTGGTCATGCAGGGACTCTAGTGCGGTGACCCGGCCGGCCCGACCGGGTCGGGTGGCCGGACCTCCCCCGTGAGGGTCCGGCGACTCCTCCGCTGTCCGCCGATGGGGTGCCGGCGTGACGCCAAACTGATGACCCGTTCCTACGACCACCGCCTTATCCGCTCCTGCCTGCGACGGCGTCAGATCCCGGCCCCCATCGCCCGCCGAGGCATCGACTCCTCCCGGCGGCTCGGCCGGCACCGATGGGTGATCGAGCGCACCGTGTGCGCCACGAGGCGCTCTCTACGAGCCGGCGTTCTCCGACCGATCTCATGGGTTCCGTCCCCGTCGCGGCTGCCACACCGCACTGTGGGAGGTGGCCCACACCTGGAGCGGGACTTCCTGGTTCATCGAAGGGGACATCGCCGACTGCTTCGGCAGCCTGGACCACCAGGTCCTGCTGTCGATCCTCGGCGAGAAGATCCACGATCAACGGTTCCTGCGGCTGGTGCGCAACATGCTCACAGCCGGGTACCTGGAGGACTGGAAATGGGGAGCCACGCTCTCCGGGGCGCCGCAAGGCGGAGTGGCTTCCCCGATCCTGTCCAACATCTACCTGCACAAGTTGGACGAGTTCGTCGAGAAAGCTCTGATCCCGGAGTACACCCGTGGAGAATGCCGGGCCCGTAACCCGGCATACCTGGAGTTGCAGAATCTTCTGGCGAAAGCCCGCCGGCGCGGCGACCGGGCCCAGGCCCGGACACTGCGTCAGCGGGTGACCGGCCTGCCGAGCGCGGATCCGAACGATCCGTCATATCGCAGGCTGCGTTATATCCGCTATGCAGACGATCACCTCCTCGGATTCACCGGGCCGAAAGTCGAGGCCGAGCAGATCAAGCACCGCCTGGCGGAATTCCTGCGTGACGAACTCAAGCTGGAACTCTCCCAGGAGAAGACGCTGGTCACCCATGCCCGGACCGGGTCGGCGAGGTTTCTCGGCTACGAGATCACGACCCAGCACAACGACACGAAGAAGACCGGCCGCTACCGCAGGGTCAATGGTCGGATCGCCCTTCGTGTCCCCCGGGGCGTGATCAAGGCCAAATGCGAGCCCTACCTCGCCCGCGGCCAGCCCGCGAAGTGAACGGAACTGACCAACGGCAGCGATCACGCGATCGTGGCCACGTTCGGGGCCGTCTACAGGGGCATCGTCCAGTACTACCTGCTCGCCGGTGGCATTGACGGCTTGAAGTGGCCCCGCTTCTCCGGCCTGAGCCGGCCCGCACTGGTGGGGCGTGCGGGAGTGTTCGGGGGTTGAAGTGGCCCCACACCGTCTGGTGGGCTGGGACGCTCGGTGCGGGTCTCCGTGAGGGGGCGATTCCGGGTGGTGTCCTCGAAGGAAGAGCTGTTCCTGCAGATCCGCCGGGACTCCTGGCGTGAGGGGTTGTCGGTTCGCGGGCTCGCGCGGAAGTACCGGGTCCACCGGCGGCTGGTGCGTGAGGCCCTGTCCTCGCCGGTGCCGGGTCCGCGGCGGACGCCTCGGCGCCATTCGCCCAGGTTGGAGCCGGTCAAGAAGACGATCGACCAGTGGCTGCTGGACGATCTGGAGGCTCTGCCGAAGCAGCGACACACAGTGAAGCGGATCCTGACCCGGCTTCAGCAGGAGTGCGGTGCCGAGATCGCTACTCGACTGTGTGGGACTACGTTCACCGCCGGCGCCAGGAGATCGCCGAGGCCGCCGGGGCGGCCCCCGTCGCCGGGTTCGTGATCCGGCACAACCAGCCCGGCATGGACGCGGAGGTGGACTTCGGCGAGGTCTGGGTGGACCTGGCCGACGAGCGTACGAAGTGCTACCTGTTCGCGTTCCGCCTGGCCTACTCCGGCAAGGCGATCCACCGGATCACCGCCTCCTGTGGGCAGGAGGCCTTCCTGGACGGCCACATGCACGCGTTTCGCACGCTGGGTGGCGTCCCGGGCGGCCAGATATGGTATGACAACCTCTCGCCCGCGGTGTCCTGGGTCATCCGCAAGAGCCGCTCCCGTGAGGAGCATCCGCGCTGGACCGACTTCCGCCAACACTTCTCGGTCACCCCGTTCTACTGCGAGCCGGGCCTTCGTGGCGCCCACGAGAAAGGCGGGGTGGAGGGCCAGGTCGGCTACTGGCGCCGCAACTACCTGACCCCGGTCCCGCGTGTCGAGTCCCTGGACGAGCTCAACACCGCGTTCGCCGAGTTCGAGCGAGCCGAGGAGGGACGCCGGATCGGGATGCGGATCCGCACCATCGGCCAGGACTTCGCCCAGGAGGCCCCGTTACTGCTGCCACTGCCCGCGGGTCCGTTCGAGACCGGCATGGCGTTCACCCCGCGCGTCGACCGCTATGGCATGGTCGCCGTCCGAGTCTGCCGCTACTCGGTTCCGGTCCGGTTCATCGGCCGCACCGGTCCACGTCCTGCTGCGGTCCACACCACGGGAAGATCACCTCGGCCGCAGCGGGGCCAGCCCGCGCCGGAACCCGGGGCCACCTCAAGCCGGAGCAACCCACCGGCAGGCCGAGAAGTGGGGCCAGCTCAGGCCGGAGAAGCGGGGCCACTGCAAGCCGTTAATGCCACGCCGGAGACGTCTTCCGGCTGCACCGGCTGCAATGGGCCATGGAGACATCCATGCTCAAGACCCTTGCAGGCAAGCACCGTTCGACCATGACGAAGATGGCCGCCAAGCACAAGGCCAGGATCGACACGCCGGGCGGGCCCCGAGTCTGCTTCGAGGCCCGCATCGAGCGGAAGAACAGGAAGCCGCTGGTGGCACGGTTCGGTGGAATCCCTCTCCGGCAGCAGCGGTCGGCGAAGGTCGTCGACCGTCGGCCTGTCTGGGTGGACTATCCGCAGAAGGAGCTGATCACTCGGCTCCTGGCGGACACATGCGAGGTCTGCGGGGCCACCGGTGATGTCCAGGTGCATCACGTCCGAGCCCTTGCCGATCTCGCTCGTGCCGGATGGCCGCCGTCCGACTGGGCGCGCGTCATGCTCGACCGGCGGCGCAAGACCCTCGTGGCCTGCACCGCCTGCCATGACCGCATCCACGAAGCACGAACGGCCGGATCACTCACGCCGTGATCACTGGAGAGCCGGATGACAGGGAAACCGTCATGTCCGGTTCGGCAGGAGGCCGCGCGGAAAAGGACCTGCCACGGGCAGGCACCTCGCCGCGCGGCCGACCCAACCTCCTGGCTCACCACCCACTGGCGCCTCGCCCGGGACTACGAGAGCAGTCCGGCCCACTCCGAGACGATGATTCGATGGGCCATGATCGGTGTCATGGTCCGCCGACTCACCCGGCAGGGTTCCGCATCCCTGCCAGGGCGCCGTCCACTTCGCCGGACCACTACTGAACTGGGCCGGCCAGGGTCTCGATCGACAGAGGCAAGTGCATCTCTTGCTCCTGCCTCAAGGTTAGGTCGACCAACTCCTCCGGCGGCTCGTTCCCCTCTCGGACGGCCATGACATACGCCTTCGCCTGCTGCAGTCTCATGAGAGGGGCTCGCTTCCGTAGGTGACGCATCGCGGCCATCATCCCGTCGGACCGCACGAGTGTCCGGACAGTTGTAATCAGCGGCTCGGGCGGCTCGGGCGGTCGGACGCCCCTGACCTGCTGGAGGTAGAGCTCCTCCCAGCCTTCGCGGCCATACGTGCCGAAAGGGACATGGTGGATGCTCCCGTCCTGCCGGTCCACCAGATAGGGCCCGTGGCCCAGCAGCATCTGATGGATGTCGCGACTGCGGATGTACTCCACGGATTGCCAGAAGACCAACCACCCGAGAACGTGCTCCTCCACGAGGAGAACGGCGAGCTCAGGCAGTTGTGCCATCCAGAGCGACTCCTGCCGCTGCCTCGACAGTAGGACTTCGACCAGTTCCACAGCGCGTCCTCTGGTAATCACGTCCCTCATCCTTCACCACGGTACAACCGGGTTTCGGCGCTGACCGAACAGCCGCGTTCGCCTAGATCGAGATCTCAAACGCGGTCTGAGCTTGTTCCTTGACCTCTGATGCTGTTGATCAGCTGGGAGTTTCGAGTCCGGCCAGGAGGTAGGCGACGTCGAGTCCCGTCCTGAGGTACTGCTCGAAGGTCTGATTGTTCAGGGCCCAGGGCGATCGACTCTGTCGAATGAGCGCGATGGCGGTCGCCGGGTCCTGGCCCAGCTCGATCAGGGTCTGTGCGGCGACGAGGCCGGAGCGGTTGTAGCCGGAGTGGCAGCGCACGAGAACGGTGCGGTCATTCCGTACGGCCTCAGCTGCCGTGACGGCCAGCTGTTGGACCGAGTGGAGTTGCTCAGCCGTGAGTGGGCCGTCTGGGATCTCACTGATCAGATGGTCTACTCCGGGGTGCGGTCCGTGGCCTGGTCGGGTGAACAAGCTGATGACCAGGTCGAATTCAGTACCGACAACGGCGGTCTGCACCTCGCCGTCAGGGCCGGTCCAGAAGTGCCCGCCCTGCCATAGCTGCGGCCTTACTTCGTTCCACGGTGCCTGCGGTTCGGGGGCGCCTCGGTCCCTCTGACGTGTCTTCACGGACGCTCCTTTCCAGGTGGACCAACGACGCGGTCAGGCGGTCGCGTTCCCTGCTCGATGCGCTGTCGCCGTTCTTTGATCGTCAGGTCACGCACTTCGGTCTTGCCCACGTCGGAGCGCGGGGCCTTTTGCCGGTTGGTGGAGCCGAGTGGTCGGCCTGGGCCGGGTCTTCCAGGCCTCGGCGCACTGGCCGGGAGGAGGGACTTCGCGCGGATGTTCCTGAACCCTCGCCGGACTCGCGCCGGGGTGAGTCGTCCGGGTGAAGCGGGCTTCTCCCATGGCCGGCGGAGGTCCTCAGCGAGCGGTCGGGCGAGGCGGAGCTGGGTGTGGGCGGTGATCACCAGCCATGTCCAGCGGTCTCCCGCTTCGGGTGTGCGGATCTTCGGGCGGGTCCAGCTGAGGGTCTGCTTGAACAGTCGGAAGGTGTGTTCGAGATCGAATCGGCGGAGGAATGCCTGCCAGCGATGGTCGATGTCGTGGGCAGTGGCGCCGGTGCGGGAGGAGCACAGCCAGACGGGCTTGGGGATGCGGTCACCGGGCAGGTGGTTGGCTTGTGGTCGGTGGGGTGGTTTGTGTTTCAGGGGCGGGTTGGGGGTGGCTTGGGGTGGGGTTGTGTGGTGGGTAGTGGTGGGTGGGTGTCGGGTGTGGTGAAGGTGTAGCCGGCGTTGATGAGTCGGGGGAGGTAGTTGTTGAGGGCGTTGACGGTTTGGGAGCGGTCGCCG